>JAITJP010000127.1 GCA_031278835.1 Deltaproteobacteria bacterium | reverse complement strand
GCCCTAATAAGCTGTTTATAGGTCAAAATTTTACGGCTGACGTCTTCGAGAATGGGCCTAGTGGGTCCGTATCTCTTGGCGGCCCTTTCCAAGGCCTCGAAAAGGTTGATATCGAGGTTTTGACAGCGACTTCGGCCTTCGATCAATTGGTCGAAAATAAAATCAGAAACTTTTCTCCGCTGTTCGTGACGATTTTCCTCGTATTCCAGCGAATCGGGTAGATTAACCGGTGGAAAAAAGGTCATTTTGATGTTTAGTTTTTTGGGCCCGTGACGCCTTAATTTTCCAAGCCGACCAAAGCGGGTATACTCCAAGTCTTCCAAGATCACCGTAACCATGGGGCATTTGGCCCGGGCGGCCACCAGTCCCGTGCCGTCATAAACCTTCATGATGGAACCGGTATCGTTAAGCCGGCCCTCGGGAAAAATGACCAGCATTTCTCCTCTTTCCAAGGCCGAAAGGAGTTCCCTGGCCCCTATGGGTTGGGAGGGATTTATGGGCACGGTTTTGTAGAATTTTAAGAAAAACTTGACCCACCAAGCCTGGGACCTATAGACGTCAATGGCGAAGGTCAGGCTCCTGGGGATGTAAGCTACCAAAAAAGCCACGTCGGCCAAGGATTGATGATTGCAAATGACCATGGCCGGACCGTTTTTGACCGATTCCAGGTTTTCTAGGCCGGAAACTTTTGGCCTAAAAACGAGCCACAAGACCATTCTAAGTAGATGTCTGAAGGATTCCTCGGTCAAGAAATAAATGGTCAAAAAAGTTACGACCAGCGAGGTCAGCCCCACGAAGATAAAGACCCCGGCGATGGAAAAATCCAGCTTAATCATGACCATGACCAGGGCGTTTCCGACAACCATGAAAACCGAGGTCATGATATTGTTGGCGGCGATGACCCGGGCTCGCTTTTCGGGCTTGGCCTGGTCTTGGAGATAGGCGGTTAAGGGCACGACAAATACCCCGCCAACCAGGCTGATAAGTAAGCAAAGGGCCGAGATGACCAGATGGTGGGGGCTGGTGAAAAATTCTCTTAAACCCAAGGCGTTTTCCGGGGCCGGAGGCAAAAGGCTGATGACGTAGGCAAAGGCCAGCATCAATACGGTTAAAAGGGCCGATGAGGCCGGAACCAAGGAGACGGTCACCTGGCCATGGGTCAGTTTATTTACCAGCAAAGAGCCTATGGCGATGCCCACGGCGAACATGGTCACCAAGGCGGCGTTGACTTCGGCCTTGGCCCCCATGACCGTATTGGCCAAAACAGGCAGCTGGGCTAAAAGAATGCTGCCCATGCCCCAAAACCAGCCCAGGTCCAATATGGCCAGCCAGATACCCCGGTGACTTTTGGCGTCCTTTAAAATTTGTCCGGTCGATCGCCAAATCATGGGATCGATCTTGATTTTGGGATTGTTTAGTTTTGAGCTGGGTTGTTGATAGGCGAAAAATAAGGTTAAGGCGCCAACCACCAATAAAGAAATGGGCATATAAATCTTGGGCCCATGGACGGTGGTTACCAAATAAGAACCAATCATGGTTCCCAGAACTATGGCCAAATAAGTGGCCCCGCTAAAAAGCCCGTTGCCGGCCATGAGTTCATCGCTTTCGACCAACTCGGGAAGCAGGCCGTATTTGACCGGACCAAAAAAGGCCGTTTGGGTGCCCATCAAAAAAACGATTATCAATAAGCCAATCAGGCTTTGGGTTATAAAGAAAAGCCCGGCCAGGATCATGACCAAGAGTTCAAAAGTTTTATTTATTTTCACGATTTGGCTTTTGTGATACCGATCGGTAATCTCCCCAGCCAGCGATGAAAAAAGAAAAAAGGGCAAAACCATCAAGGCCGTGGCCATGCTTCCATAAAAGCTCTTGTCGGAAGCGGACAATTCCAAAGCGCCATAAGAAAGTAAAGCTATCAGGGCTTGTCGCAAGAAATTATCATTAAAGGCCCCCAGGCTCATGGTCCCAAAAAGGGGCCAAAAATTTCGCCTGGCCAAGAGCTTTAAGAATATATTCATGAAAGTATCCTTAAAAGAATAAACAAAGAAACAAAAACTAGATTACCAGCGGTAAAACAATTAAACATTACTGTCAAATTTTTAAACCAGCCAAAATTTTACTAACTTTAGATAACCCATCAACGAAAAACGCTCATAATAAAACTTTAACAGCCCAGCAAATGAAAGTCTCGACGACTTTCATAGAAAAATAAGCCCCTTTAGATAAGCCCCCAAAATTCCCAAACTAACTCGCCCAAAGGCCGCCGCTCATACGACAAGGCCCAAGGGTTCCCTAGGCGGCCCCCCATGATAGGCCCCTAGGTGCCCCTTGGTGCCTCCCGGTCCGCTTAGAGCCGACCGAAATTAATTACGGATTATAACACTTAAACAGATCTTAAACCAAATACCTCCAATAAAAGTTCCATGACAATCCAAGTTAAACATAAAGCCACTCAGAGTCCCTGGACAGTTCCCATGGATTTATGGTGGCTTATGATATTTTATGCCCTTGACCTGTGGGCTCTGGGGCCCTAAACTCCTGACCCTGGGGAATGACGGACCGATCTAGGCCCTTGACCACAAAAACCTCAACAATATGGGCGGTTTTATACTTGAACCTTTGGGCAGCCAAGCCATGGCCAATTGACCCTGTGCCAGAAAAACAAAAAACAATCTGACCAGAAACAAAACTCGTCCTAAGCCCCTCTAAGGCGATTTTTCCCCTTGAAGTTCCTTTCCCCCCACCCTGACTCATTCAAGGCCGTGGTGGGCCTCTCAGGCCCCTTTACGGGGCGATTTGAGCCTGACCTCAGGTCGCCCTTTGTTTAACCGCGGCCAGACTGACCTCGCCCGCTAAAATAGGCTTTTATTCATGGCCGAAGTTTCCACGGGTATTGACTACCAAAAAGGCTTAAAAAGTTGGCCCCGCTAGGCTTTTGAGCCTGGTCATGTTCCTTTTGACTTTAGCCCTGGCCGGGGCTGAGCTCTTGATTGGCTGATTGGCTCTTAAGGCCTGGGACCTTTGGGCCATTGTTCTGGCAGGCCCCAAGGGTAAGTCGCCGGCCAGTTACCTTTAAAATCTTAGAGAAAGTTCTATCCTCCGATGGCCTGGCCGAGGTCGACCTGGTCAAAGCCAGCCTCGAGCCTAGCGGGGCTAACTTTTTAAGCCTGGCCCCGATGGAAGCCTGGTAAGGCCAAGACTTTCGCCTTTTAATCTACCGGGGGCTGGTATTTTTTATTATTCTCGCCTAAGATATCCCCTTAGTATAAGGCTTTAAGCTAAACGCTAGTTCTTTTATCGCCAGCCACTCGGAATCGTGGTTTTTAGTTATTTGGGAGTAAATGATGGTCGATATGAAAAAAATTAACGACTATTGGAGTGTACGAGCCGAGAGTTTATCGCTCCAAACCAGGGCCGATTTGACCTCCATTGACGCGGTTAAGTTGCTGGCTCCAATAAGGCACATAATCGGCGGTATGGATTTGAAGACCAAGATTTTGGACGTTGGTTGCGGTCCGGGTTTACTGTCGGTTCTCTTGGCCAAGGAAGGTCGAAGGGTCACGGCTTTGGATTATTCTGATAAAATGCTGGAGCGGGCCCAACAAAACGCCGACGAGGCTGAAGTAAAAATCAAATTTGTCCTGGGAGACGCCCACGATCTGCCCTTTAAGAAAGAATCCTTCGATGTAATCGTCTCCAGAAACCTGACCTGGACCTTGACCGAACCCATCAAGGCCTACGCTTCTTGGAAAAAAGTCCTTAGACCTGAAGGGACCATGGTTAATCTTGACTCAAATCACTTTCGTTATCTCTTTGACCCAGATTACAAGGCCGAAAGGGAAAGGCCGGGTCATGAAGATGACCAAAAAAACCTTGTGGGCGACGATTCACGGATAATAAAAAAAATTGCCGAAAAACTCCCCCTTAGCCGCGAGGATCGTCCCCTATGGGACGTCAGGGTCCTGATGGATCTGGGCGCGAAAGATCTTGGCGTCTCTGTCATAAGGACAAACTTTACCACCCCGGACGGGCGGGCCGTTTCGTTGGTGAAGGACTTTGTCGTGGCGGCTATCTTTTGGTATTAATAATTTTGCCCCTGTTGGCTAGGTCTTTATTTTGCCTCACTGGGACAAGGTTACTGAGCCTGGGGATTTGGTAATTTTTTACTCAAAAAAATCCCGCAAATCATAAATTATTGAGATGGGCCTTGCTTTGGGCCACAGTCAGCGGCCAGCCCCCCAATATTATTCTTTGGAGCCTGGGTGATTTAAAAATGGAACTGACCCCATTGGCCTGAGCTCTAGAGCCTGACCTGGGGAAAAGAAAATGGCCCCTTTACCTTCGGGCGAAATCAACGAAAAATAATGGTTTTGTAATGATTCTGCCAGGCCCCGCTGGGCATTTTCGTTGATATTACGAGATATTAACAATGGTTGCAATTGTCGCCAGCAAAATATATAATGTCAAAATCTTATTGAACCTTGGCCGAGGCCAAGAGGTCCCAAAAGCCACTGACCAGTGAACTAGCCAGTAAAAGGATTGACCAAAGGGGCCTTAAGGGCCCAGACCTGAAACGGCTAAAGTTCCCTCGGGAAGGGTTGGGGAAGGCCAGATAAATACCCATAATTTTGGACAGATACGAAAATTTTTGTGAATTAAACGATTGAAATTTTAAACTCATTTTTTAGGCTAGCGATTTGAAAAAAAAACTCTATACTTGATCGTTGGCCATTGTTTTTGAGCGGACATAGCTCAATGGTAGAGTGCAAGCTTCCCAAGCTTGAAGTTGCGGGTTCGAGCCCCGTTGTCCGCTCCAATAAGCTTAGAAAAAGGCCAGATTGGAAACGAAAAAAAATTCGTTTTGAGTTGATGGCCTAGCCAAAACCCAAAAAAGAACCAGTGAAAATAAACGAAAATAAATGTTATTTTAGCTAGTTAGATTGGAAATTTAAAAAAAAATTGGGTTTGGCTCATACGGATTTTCTTTTGACTACATATTATCGCTCAGGTAGTGATAGCCACGCCCATTTTTTGACCATGGCCTTCCAAGGCTTAAGTTGTGGATTGATTATGTCTAAGCCAGGTTAAGGGGCTTAAGCTAAAGATTTATATTCAACATTATCCATAAATCTATCTTGATTAACCATAAATCTATCTTGATATTATCCAATAGATATTAATTACTATATTTATATTGGTTATTAGAGATCTATAACTTGGTATATTTAACCGTAAACACTTAATTTTAAAATGAATTATTTTTACAAAAAATTAAGGCAAATTTTTCGTGTTTTCCAATCTCTCTCTCCGGCGATCCCACCCGTCTCGCGCTACGCTTGCTCGTTTTATAATTACCAAAAGTCAAAGTCGCATATTCATATGGTAATTATGCGTTTTTTTTACCAAAAATGGTAGGGTAGGGCTTAGTTTGGTCGCCATTAACCAGGTCGCTTTAAGGAATTTTTGAGTTTTTTTGACAATTTTTATTGACAGGGCCGCGGAATTTCTGTATATTTCCTTGGCGTTTATGCTAGGCCCGGCGGCTTACCAAGCCCAAGGCGGAAATTAATGGCTTTTGGCTAGACCAATTAGCCAAGAGTTTTGCTAAAGAAAAAAAAATTTTTTGAGGTTTTACCAGGCTTTGGGAGTATGGCCAGGCTCGGCGCCCTCTAAGAAAATTTATTTTCTTAAAGGCCCCAAAACACGGTTTAGGGCGCTTGAAATCATGTTTTTTTTACGGGTCGGCTAACTTTTTTACGAAAATTAAGACTTAAATTAGGTAAAATGTAAGTTTTTTTACGAGATAAAGTTAAATTAATCCATAAGTTAGACGGTCTTAAAGGTTAATCTCAAATTTACCCGGGGCTTAGCCGGTCAGTTAAGGCTTTTAGTAATTGAATCCATCTTCGACCAAAAAATTTTACCGCTCCTTGAATCCTTTGATTGCCTTGGCCGATCTGGCCGCCGTGTCTAGTTGGTCGGCCTTTTTTGGCCGAGAGGCTCCCTTGGAACTGGAGATTGGTTTTGGAAATGGCGAGTATTTAGCCAGGCGGGCCGAAAGCCACCCGGACAGGGATTTTGTTGGCCTGGAAATCGCTTGGAATAGTCACAAAAGGGCTCTAAGGCGCTTGGCTGAGCCGCCCAAAAAAACCAACGTTAGGCTTTTGCATCTCCCGGCCTGGGTGGCCTTAAAACTTTTTTTTGAGCCCAACAGTTTATCGGCCGTAAGATGTCTTTTCCCCATCCCCTGGCCAAACCAAAAGCAGGCCCACAAAAGACTTTTTACCACCCGGTTTTTTGATCTCGTGGCCAATAGGCTAAAAAGTGAGGGCGCCTTTACCATGGTGACCGATCATGAGGGGCTGGCCCTCTGGACCATGGAAAGGGCCCGAGAATCGATGATCGACCTTGAGCTTTTTAAGGGAAACGACCTTAAGCTTGACACCAAATATGAACGAAAGTGGCTTTCGGCTGGGCAAAAAATTTTTTTCCACTTGACCGGTAAAAAAATGGCCCACCTGGATATTGACCCTCTAGACCTCGAGGCTTTTGACCAAATGGACTCCCGAATCAGTTACCAAATCGACCCCAGCGACTACCACCCCAAAGGTAGAAACCAAGAACCCACGGTCGTTTTTG
>JAITJP010000101.1 GCA_031278835.1 Deltaproteobacteria bacterium | reverse complement strand
TGATTTGTTAATTAACCATACCCCTAGACTAGATTACTGTTTAAGGCCAGACTGATTTGTTAATTAACCAAACCCCTAGACTAGATTGACGCGAGGATAAATCTCGCTTAACCGCCAGGAAATTATACCATTCCCTAACCGGACTGGACGGCAAAAAGCTTGGCGCCAAGAAAAGCTATGAAAATCTTACGATAATCCCCAGGTGGATTAGGCGCCAAAAGGTGGCGGTAAAATTACGCGATTAAGATTTGCGATAATCCCGCGGCTGGTATTTACGTACTCCCTATAAGTTAGGGAGAGACCTCAAGGGGGAGCCATGACCTTCCGTTTAAAAATTTTTTCAATAATCGTTGGCATAGTCATTATGGTGGTCATAACCATCATTGGAACCAGCTTGTATTTCATAAGAACGGGCATCGAACAAACGGTAATGGGTAACCTTAACGTTATCAAGGATATCGCTGACCACTACGTTTCCAGTGAAATAAACCTACTGGTGACCCGAGCCAACGCCATAGTCAATCGGTTAAAGGCGGCCCCCTTGGAAAATTGGCAGAGAATTCTGCGCGACGAAACCAGTAAAAACATCGATTTTAAGGCCATTTCGGTCATCGCCCGCAGCGGCATGGTCGTGGCCGGATACGGCTACCCTCAGGCCGGGCCGGATCTGCTTTTTGGTGATTATTCCAGGCGTTCCTTTAACGGCGAATCGCTCATCACCACCACCAGGCAAGACCCGACCGGGGAATTGGTTTTCTATATCCTGGTCCCGGTTTCGAACATGATTATGTCGGTGACCATCTCTGGCTGGTATTTCTCCAATCTTCTTGACGATTACCAGCTCTGGAAGAGCGGCTCGATTTTTATCCTCGATAGAGAAGGCACGGTCATTGCCAACAATAGGCGCTATTACGTAGGCAACCGTTACAACCCCCTTTGGGATCCCGGCCAAAGCGACGCCCTGCTCTCCACCCAAGCCTTTGCCAGGAGAATGCTTAAATACCCCTCTGGCAGCGGACGCTATACCTTGGAGGGCCAGGAAAGGCTTGTGGTATTTACTCATCTCTCCTCAGAGCAGGTGGGCTGGGTTTTGGGGGTCAGTTCGCCCTTGGCCGAATCGCCGGCCGCTCAGGTTGATCGGGGCATGTTGATCATGACCATATTGTTCGTAAGCCTAGGCGCTTTATTGGCCTTTTGGGCCTCGGGAATTTTGGACAAGCAATTTAAGACCATTGAATACCAATACGCCAAGGTGGCCGAACTCTCGGCCGAGGCCAAAACCGCCTCCGAGGCCAAGACCACCTTTTTGGCCAACATGAGCCATGAGATGAGAACCCCCTTAAACGCCATTATTGGCTTTTCGGAACTGATCATTCACGGCCATACCGAAGAAGACGAGCTCGAAGACAGTTTACAAAAAATTCATTCGGCTGGTTTGATTCTCCTGGGCATAGTAAACGACATTCTGGACATCACCAAAATTGAGGCCGGCAAATTTGATCTTATCCCGGTGGACTACGACCTGGCCAGCTTAATTAACGACACGGTCACGGTTAACCTAATCCGCATCACCGATAAACCCATAGAATTTGGCCTTGAACTTGACTCAAAATTACCCAGCCGGCTTTTTGGCGATGAATTAAGAATCAAGCAATTAATAAATAACCTTTTAAGCAACGCTTTTAAATACACCATGGAAGGCAACGTCGATCTCTCGGTCACCGGCAAAAGGGATGGTTCGGATTTCTTCCTAACCGTTACGGTCAAAGACACCGGCATTGGCATTAAGCCCGAAGATCTTAACAAACTTTTCTCGGAATACAGCCAGCTCGATACCAAGAGCAATCGCAAGATCGAAGGCACCGGCCTGGGTCTGGCCATAACCCGGCGACTGGTTGACATGATGGACGGGACCATTAAGGTTGAAAGCCAATACGGCTATGGCTCGACTTTCTCCATCACCATCAAGCAAAAATTCGTCACCGAAGTGCCCATCGGCAAAAACGTGGCCGACAATTTGGAAAACTTTGAACTGCGTCAAAGCCGGACCTTATCAAACGACATGTCCATCACCGCCCTGCCCTACGCCCGGGTCTTGGTGGTCGATGACGTCAAGGCCAACCTGGACGTGGCCCGGGGCATGTTAAAGCCTTACGGCATGCAGATAGATTGCGCCACCAGCGGCCAAGCGGCCATAGACTTACTCTCTGACCAAAAGGTCCTCTATGACGCCGTTTTCATGGATCACATGATGCCCGGCATGGACGGCATTGAGGCCACCCACCGCATCCGCGAAACCATCGGAACCGATTACGCCAGAAATATCCCCATCATCGCCTTAACGGCCAACGCCATTGTCGGAAACGAGAAAATGTTCTTGGAAAATGGTTTTCAAGCCTTTCTGACCAAGCCCATTGAAATGAAACGCATGGATCTGGTCCTAAGGCAATACGTCAGAAACAAGGACAAGGAAGCCGCTTACCTAGCCAAGCTCGAAGCCGAAGAAGCCGAGGTCAATGAAATAGTTTCCAGCGCCATGTCCGTCTCAAACAAAGAATTTGAGGCCCAGACCAAGGCCGCCCAAGGCGCCTCTCCAAAAGGCCCGCCTTTAAAGGGGGAGGCTCCAAAAGTCTCCGGCTCAAACGAGGCCGCCCAAAACGACTCCAAAGGGGCCAACGGCTCTGACAACGGCCAACAAACTCCCAAGGATGAAGTTGAAACCCTGGCTACGCTCCATGGCCTGGACGTTAAGGAAGGCTTGAAGCGTTTTTCCGGCGACAAGGAAATCTATCTGGAAGTCATAAGATCCTATGCCCAAAGCGTCCAGGAGCTCATGGACCAGTTAACCGAGCCCAATTACGAGGATCTCCAAAACTACATCATCTCCATACACGGGGTCAAAAGCAGTAGCTACGGCATCTGCGCCAAGGAAGTTGGCCAGCTGGCCGAAAACCTGGAACACAAGGCCGCCGCCGGTGACCTGGAATACGTTAAGAACTATAACCCGCTGTTTTTAACGGCCGTGACCGGACTTACCCAAGCCCTTGAAGAAATACTGACCAGAAATGAGGCCCAAGAAAGTAAGCCGGTCAAAGACTTGCCCGACCCCGAGATTCTCCAAAAGCTAAAGGAAGCTTGCGCTTCCTACGACATGGATGGGGTGGACCAGGCCATCGAAGAACTTGAGAGTTTTTCCTATTCCGTGGATCCCCATATCGCTCACTGGCTCAGGGAAAGAGTCGATCACATGGAATTTCAAGAAATTCTCGATCGCTTGGAGGGCGCTTATCCAATCAATGACCAGCAAAAAGATACTGTCCAAGAGAGCCTTAATTAAAATTTCCAAAAATAAGGCCCCTAATGCCTTAAATAACAATTTAAACTTAAATAAGTTAATAATGAAAAATACCAGTTTAAGACTAGGGGGCCCCGCAAATCAAACTGACCTTTAAATACATTACCCCGGTGGTAATTAGAAAAATAACCCTTAATAAGAATTCATTTTTCTGATCTAATTAACGCCTTGGCCAGAACAAAGGATCATTTTAATGGACCCCAAAAGAAAAAAAATTATGCTGGTTGACGACAACATCGCCAACCTGGCCATGGGGAAAAACATGCTTAAGGAGGCCTATGAGGTCTACCCAGTTCCCTCGGCGGCCAAACTTTTTGACTTAATGGAGCACGTGACCCCGGCCTTAATTCTCCTGGACGTCATGATGCCCGAGATGAACGGCTACGAGGCCATAAAAAAACTTAAGGCCAATCAGCGATTTACCGACATTCCGGTAATCTTTCTAACCTCCATGAATGACGAAAACAGTGAACTGGAAGGCTTAAGCCTGGGGGCCATTGACTATGTCATTAAACCCTTTTCCGCCCCCTTGCTCTTAAAAAGGATCGAAAATCATCTACTCATAGTCAGCCAAAAGGCCGAACTAAAAAATTACAATGAAAACTTGCAGGCCATGGTTGACCAGAAAACCGAAGAAGTCTTTGACCTCCAAAACGCCGTTCTTTCCACCCTGGCCGAGATGGTTGAGTTTAGGGACAATATGACCGGCGGTCATGTCACCCGGACCAAGATGTATCTTGAAGTCTTGGTGGCCCAGATGCTTGAGGAAAAACTCTACCTAGAGGAGGTCCTTAGTTGGGACATGAACTTTTTTCTCCAATCATCGCAACTCCATGACGTGGGCAAAATCGCCATCAGCGACGCCATCCTAAATAAGCCAGGCAAATTAGACGACGATGAATTTGAGCAAATGAAGAAACACGTCACCTACGGGGTTGAGGCCATCAATAAGATCGCTGACAAGACTTCCGAACACAAGTACCTTTACCACGCCGCCATCTTTGCCGGCACCCATCATGAAAAGTGGGATGGTAGCGGTTACCCAAAAGGCCTAGCCGGCTTTGACATCCCCCTGGAGGGCCGCTTAATGGCCATCGCCGACGTCTTTGACGCCCTAATTTCCCAGCGGCCCTATAAGCCGCCCATGCCCGTGGACAAGGCCATAAGCATAATCTGTGAGGGGGCCGGCTCTCACTTTGACGCTTCCCTGGTCGGCGTCTTTGAAAAAGTCGCCCATAAATTCGCCGAGATCTCACTCCATGAGGCCTGTTAATTCAACCAATTGGTGCCGGCCAAGGCCATCAAAACGATCCTTTCGACCATCGCGGTCCAGCCCTGGGAGGCTAACCTTCCCGGCCCAGTCCCGGGCCCCACGAAAAAAAAGTTTTTCCCCTCTGGCCCAGTCCCGGGCCCCACGAAAAAAAAGAAGTTTTTTTTTCTGCCCTTAATGCCGCTAGCCCTGGGCCGGGCTCTCTGACCAGCCCGGCCCATAATCTTAAACATTTCAGGAAATTTATGAAAAAATTTTTTTTGAGCCCCCCGGGGGCTCAATGGCCTTTGGGCTAAAAAGACGAATTTCAAAAAGGCTCTGGATATTAAGAACAAAATTCGATATCATCAAAGGGTGAGCCCTTTGGTTTTTTGGCCTCTCTCAAGTCGTTTTAATTTTACAAGCGCTTGACATCGGCATATTGGTAAATCTAAAGACAGATAAAAATTGCACTAATTTTTCTACAGGTTATCTATAGATAATTTTATTGATTTTTGACCAAATTATTTTAAACAGGCGCTCATATAAGAACATTTAAAGGGCTATATAAAGGCCTATCCATTGGCCTAATTTTGCTCCCCCGCTTTGAAGTGAACCTTGAGCTCGAAGGGCCTTTTGGCCCGATCGTCTTTAAAGGGCCCTATTGAGGCCCCAGAGCCCTTGGGCCCTTAAGCCCAGGCTTTTTATAGCCATTTGGCCCAGACCGGCCGCTAGGGGCCAATTAGACCGATTATTGGCCTATTGGTGAGGCTGGGAGAGCTTTTTGATTTTTGGTTTTTTAAGCCAGGGCCACGGTCAAAAAATTAAAAAAATAAAAAATTTGGCCGGAGAATTTTTTTTACTTACCGCCAACGGCTAGGTTATTTAACAATTAAGCTTTAATTTTTAGCTTTTGCTTTTCTGGAATTTTTCGGCGCCTTATTTGGCTTTGGAGTAAATCGCATCATGATTGAAACGCTTATCATCGCCGATACTCTGACCGGCTCCGCTGACACGGGGTCCAAGTTTTCCAATAACGGACCGGTGAAACTGGTCCATTTAAATGGGGCCGATTGGGACGGCGTCAAAGGGGTGGTCACGGTTAATACTAATACCCGGGCCAAGGACCCCTTGACCATTCCCGAGACCCTGGCCAAAGTTAAGTCACTTCTAAACGATCGAAGACCCAAGATCATCTTTAAAAGGATCGATAGCTGCCTTAGGGGATTTATCGGTCTGGAGATCTCCTCGTTTTTAAAGGCCTTCGATGATCTTGATTTCGCTTTGGTGGCCCCGGCCCACCCGGAGTTTGGCCGAGTCACCATTAACGGCATTCACCGCATCGACCATAAACCCGTGCACACCACCCAGTACGGACAAGATCCCATTACCCCGGTTTTGGACTCTCGTTTAAAAAACATCCTTAGCCAAGATCACGATTTGAGGGTGGAAACCATTGAGCTTAACGAAGTCCGCGAAGGGCCGGAGGCCATCAAGCAACAGATAAATGGTTTTCTGGCCAAGGGCAAAAAATTTATCGTGGCCTGTGACGCTGAATACGATTATGACTTGGATTTATTGGCCAAGGGAACCCGAGATTTAGCCGATAGAATTTTGTTTTCCGGATCTTCGGGATTGGCGGCCATCTTGGCCGATCTGTTTGCCGTTAAAAATCATAACTGGTTGGATGACGAGTTTCACCCGCCCACCCCCAGTCCCCCAATCGTTTTCTTTGGCGGCTCATACTCAAAAAAACTTCAAAAACAATTTGAAGTTCTGGCCAAGGAACGAAAGGGCGAAATTTACACCATCAAGGTTGAGGCCCTTTTTAACGATCTGGGCCAGACCATCCCCTTACTGCCACCAGGCCTACCCTTAATCCTAACTTTGCCCGATAAGGGTAATGATGAAAAGTTTAAGGAAAAATATCCCCTGACGGCCATAAACGAAAAATTCGGAGTTCTGGCCGCCGATCTGGTTAAAAACCGCCAGTTCAATACCATCTTTCTCTCGGGTGGGGATCTGGCCAAGACCACCCTAAAAGCCCTAAATATTCACGAAATCTGGATCCGCTCCGATCTAAGCCACGGGGTGGTTTTTTCTTCGTCCGGACCTCTGTCCATCTTGACCAAACCGGCCGACTACGGGGAGCCGGAGACCTTAAGCCAATTGTTCGAAGAACTGACCACCGAAGACGACTGGTGATTAAATTAACCATCCCCCAAAAACCCCTTAATCGGTTTTATTATGGCCCGCCTAGGGCAAAATCTTCCTTGCCAAGGGACAATTCAATTTATTAACTAAAATAGCTAACCTTGCCAACGGCCCTCTCATTTTAACCACTGAAATTCTTACGAAAAAAAATATCGCTTGGCCTTTTTTTTTAATTTTGATAAACTTGTTTCAGCACATGGTGATAAACAATATTGTAGGCCCCACGGGAATTAAAAAGCCCGTGGGTTTTTTTTACAAAATTACTGAAAAATATCCCCTACTTAAGCCTAAATCAGCGCCCATCCAGCCAACCTTATTATTTATCTTTTTAAAATAAAATTTCCTTGATAAAATACCCTTAAAC
>JAITJP010000079.1 GCA_031278835.1 Deltaproteobacteria bacterium | reverse complement strand
CGACGCCAGAGTTTTGTCCAGCTATAAGGTCAGTTTTTTGTGTTCCTTCGTGGCCGCCGCCATCAACTGCGTCTTTGGCACCATGTTGGCCTGGGTAATCGTGCGCTACCGCTTTATTGGCCGAAGTTTAATCGACGGCCTAATCGAACTGCCCTTCGCCCTGCCAACGGCCGTGGCCGGAATCGCCTTGACTTTTTTGACCACCAATAAAGGCTGGATCGGCGGCCCCCTCTCAAAAATAGGCCTTTCGGTGGCCTATACCCGGGTGGGCATAGTCGTGGCCTTGGTTTTCATTACCCTGCCTTTCGTGGTGCGCTCCATTCAGCCCATCTTGGAAGAACTCTCTCCCGATTACGAAGAGGCTGGGCGGACCCTGGGGGCGGGCAGCTTGACCATTTTTTGGAAAATCATTTTTCCGGAAATCAAACCGGCCCTATTAACCGGTTTCGCTTTGGCCTTTGCCCGGGGCCTGGGCGAGTACGGCAGCGTGATTTTTATCGCTGGAAATAAGCCCTTTCAAACCGAGATCGCTCCCCTAATGATCGTGACCCGCCTTGAGGAATTTTTGTACGGACAGGCCACGGCCGTGGCCCTTTTTATGCTCCTGGCCTCATTTATCATCATGTTCTTGGTTAACCGGATTCAAATCAAAGTGGCCAGTCTGGTTGGCGACTAAGCCAAAACCCAACCCAGATCTCGGTAATTGGAGTAAAACTTGAAACAAGCTTTTAAGCCAGAATTGGAGCTAGCCTCGGCTCTTGAGCTAGAGCCAGGGCCTGACGGTTTAGGGCCGGCCCAAGCGGCCAAAGACAAAGACTCCGGCCAAACCAAGAAAGCCACTCAATCGGCCAGGAGCTGGTCCAGGGCTTACCGGGAAGAAAACCCCTATCTTCGAAGGACTTTAATCGCCCTAAGCTTGATCTTTACCGCCTTAATGCTGATCATGCCCCTTTTAGTGGTAATCTCCCAGGCCTTTGGAACCGGTTGGGATAGATTTTGGAAAGCCGTGACCGATCTGTTTACTTTAAAAGCCCTGTACCTTACGGCCATCACCACCGTCTCGGCCGTAACGGCCAACACGGTTTTTGGCCTAGCGGCCGCCTGGGCCCTTTCCCGTTATCGCTTCAAAGGCCAGGGCTTTTTAATCACCCTAATCGATTTGCCTTTCGCCATTTCGCCAATCATCGCCGGTCTAATTTTCATTCTGACTTACGGTCGCCTGGGCTGGGCCCATTCCTTTTTGGATGAACACAATATAAAAATCGTTTTCGCCACCCCCGGCATCATCATGGCCACCATTTTCGTGACCATCCCTTTCGTGGCCAGAGAACTGATTCCCGTTTTAACGGCCCGGGGTAGCGATGAAGAACAAGCCGCCGTTTTGATGGGGGCCGGATTTTTTCGCGTCTTTTTTCAGGTCACCTTTCCCCACATAAAATGGGCCTTACTTTATAGCGTCATTCTATGCGCCGCCCGGGCCATGGGAGAATTTGGGGCCGTCTCGGTGGTCTCCGGACACCTCCGGGGTAAGACCAATACCCTGCCCCTTCATATTGAGATTCTCTACAATGAGCACCATTACAACGAAGCCTTCGCCGTTTCGGCCATTTTGGTCTTCACGGCCATCATAATCTTAACGGCCCGAAGCGTGGTGGAAAAGGTCTCCAAGAGAGAGGAGCGCTCCGGGCTCCATTAATTGGCTAATAGCTAGCCTGGTTTTAGCCCCCAAAAACAAAAAACCAACTAAAAAAACCAAACTCAGTTTTTTTTCCTTTCTTCAAAGCCAATAAGCTTCTCAATATGGAGAAATTTTACGATGTTCGTTGAATTAAAAGGCGTTTCTAAAACCTTTGGACACTTTGAGGCGGTCAAAAATGTCAGTTTTGATCTAAGCAAGGGGACCTTGGCCGCCTTACTGGGGCCCAGCGGCAGCGGCAAAACCACCATCCTGCGCATGATCGCCGGACTGGAGACCCCCGACTCTGGTGACATTTTAATCGACGGCCAGTCCATAAAAAACCTGCCCCCGAGCCAAAGGGGCATTGGTTTCGTCTTTCAAAACTACGCCCTTTTTCGTTACATGACCGTCTTTGACAACATCGCCTTTGGCCTCAAAACCCAGAAAGTTCCCAAGGCCAAGATCAAAGAGCGCCTTGATGAGCTCTTGGACTTAATTGGTCTGGCCGATCTCGGTCACCGTTACCCGGCCCAGCTCTCCGGCGGGCAAAAACAGCGGGTGGCCTTCGCCCGGGCCTTGGCCCCTTGGCCTAGAATTTTACTCCTAGATGAGCCCTTTGCCGCCATCGACGCCAAAGTTCGCCGGGAACTGCGCTCCTGGCTACGGGCCATGATCGTCCGCTTAAAAATCACCAGCATTTTTGTCACCCACGATCAATCCGAGGCCATCGAAGTGGCCGACCGGGTCATTGTCACCAATTCCGGGGCCATCGAACAAACCGGGGCCCCCATCGAGCTCTACCGTTCCCCGGCCACGCCCTTTGTGGCCCGTTTTATCGGCGACTCCACGGTCATAGACAATTACGGCTCCCTGACCGGTTTTGATACCGCCCCGGCCGGGGCCAGCTGCGCCATCAGGCCCGAATTTGTCCGCGTCTTTTCCCCCGACGAGGTCATTCAGTTTGAAAACAGCGTCCAGGAAGCCACGGTTGAATCCTTGGCCTTTAGGGGAAACGAGCTTCAGATCACCGTAAAGATAAATGACTTTTCCCTGACCACTGGCTATTCCCTCGAAAGACCAGCCCTAAAGGTTGGCGATCGGGTCAAGGTCCTAATCTACCGCCTCTACGCTTTTGAAAAAGGCCAGGCCGTCCTGGTCGGAAATCGCCTCCTAGCCAACGGTGGCGGCGGTTACAACTTCCAGATCTAGGCAGGGCTTTTGGGGAGAGGCGTATTTGTAGTTGGGAAGGAAGGGCTGGAATATTTTGGGTAGATTGATGGATCTAGCCTTTAAGCGATTATTTTAGGCTTTTCTAGTAAGGCGCCATCAAGGCGAATATTTAGCGTATTTTGTTTAATAGCTTAGTTTTGTAACTTTTATAAGATTTATTATTAGCTAAAAAACCTGACCTTGGAAAATTATTCTTTCGATTATGACACCTAACCTTTTAACGATTATTTTAGGCGATCTTCTAATTTTGGCAAACAGGTTGGTATTATTTGATGAGTGGTTGATTTGCCATTACTAACCTAAAGGAAAAAACTTT
>JAITJP010000022.1 GCA_031278835.1 Deltaproteobacteria bacterium | reverse complement strand
CACCTATCATCATTCGGTCATAGTCGGTAGCATGGTCGAGGCGGCCGCCGAGGCCATTAACGCCAATCCACACCTGGCCCGGGTTGGGGCCTACTACCACGACATTGGCAAGATCAGTAAGCCCCTTTATTTCATCGAAAACCAGTTGGGCGAAAACAAACACGAAACCTTGACCCCAACCATGTCGGCCTTGGTCTTGGTCGGCCACGTCAAGGAAGGGGCCGAGATGGCCCGCAAAGACAATCTGCCCAAGGCGGTCATCGACATCGTCGAACAGCACCATGGCACCAGCCTGATGACTTATTTTTACCATAAGGCCAAAGAAAACCGCGGCCAAAACGCCGCGCCCATCAATGAGAGCGATTTTCGCTATCCCGGACCCAAGCCCACCAGTAAGGAAGCTGGTTTGGTCATGTTGGCCGACATCTGCGAAGCGGCCACCAGATCCCTAACCGAACCCACGCCCAATAAAATTCAAGAACTGGTCAGGACTTTGGTCAACCGGGTCTTTGACGACGGCCAGCTGGACGCCTCGGAACTGGTCCTCAAAGACGTCACCGAAACCATCAGGGTTTTTAACAACATCTTGGTGGGCATCTACCATCACCGCATCGCTTACCCCATGACCGACAAGGCCGCCCAAAGCGATCAGGCGGCCAGAAGTAAAGTCATTTACGGCCAATTGACCTCAGAGAGCGGCAAACGGGTCACCCATTAAAGGGCCATTAATGGGGTCATTAAGGGGAGCTTAAGGGGCTCTTAAGGGGTTTTAAGGGGTTATGGGTAAGTCATAAAAACTTATTTAAAAGACTTTTTTTAAAAAAAGACACAGGAAAAGGCCTTTAATGACCGTACGGCTGATCTCCCGAAGCGATTTAGTGGAAATAAAGGCCCTTAAAATCAAAAGGCGCCTGGGAAAAGTTTTAAAGGAACTGGCTTTGGCCGATCAAAGCCTGACCGTGCTTTTTACTGACGATCGAGAAATTAAGGCCCTTAACAAGCAATTTAGGGGCAAAAATTCGGCCACCAACGTATTGGCTTTTTCCAATACCGAGCTGGCCCTGGGCTTTCCCAACTATTTGGGCGATCTGGTCCTGTCAATTGAGACTTTAATCAAGCAATCAAAAAAATTTCAAGTTGATTTGGGTTACCTCTTGCATTTTTACATGATTCATGGCTTATTACATTTAATTGGTTTTGATCATGAAATAAGCCCCCTGGAAGATCAAAGGCAAGAAGAAGAAACTTTAAGACTCATGTCATTAATTAAACATGATTTATAGATTTTTAGTTTTAATCACCATATAATTAATAGAATGGCTAGTTTAAATTACTTAATTAATCGGCGCCTAAAGTCAGCTCAGCTATTTTAGTTTTACCCTAAGCCTTTAACTAACCAGAATTAGTTTATTTAAGCCTAAAAATAGTTAAATATCCGCAATTAAATAAAAAAAATAAAAAAAATACTAAAGACTTTAGGGCCCAGCCCGCTTTGAGGGGCCTCCCAGTGGGGCGCCCTCAAAACCCATCTCTAAGCCTTCCGAAAAAGGCCTTTTAAACGGTCAAATTCGGCCCCTGGAGGCCTTTGCTGACCGGATTGGGGTATAAATAGGGGCCGAGGCTGTCCGGGGCTCCTGGGGGCCTTTATGAGGCTTTTGGGGCTGGGGCCCTCCTGGCTGGCCAGAAGGCTTATTAGACCCAGGTCAAAATTTTTCCAAAAAATTTTGCTCTGGGGCAAAAAGGCCTTGTCAATCCAAACCGATCGAACGTTTTTGAAGTTTTATTGGCGCGCTTAAGCGATTAATTAGGGTGTAAACATGAAAAACGTCATTGCCTTGATCATGGCCGGCGGCAAGGGTGAACGCCTGATGCCGTTGACTAAGTCCCGATCCAAACCGGCCATTCCCTTTGGGGGCATCTACCTTTTGGCCGATCTGTCCCTTTCCAATTGCATTAACTCCGAGGTCTACAAGATCGTCGTCTTGCCGCAGTACAAATCCCAAACCCTAATCCAACATATCGAGTCGGGCTGGAACATTTTTAGCCAACCCCTGGGCCACTTTCTGCGCATCGTCCCGCCGCAAATGATGTCCGGGGACAAGTGGTATGAAGGCACGGCCGACTCCATTCGTCAAAACCTTGAGATGATCGAGGCCGAGAAACCCACCCATTTGCTCATCCTGTCAGCCGATCACGTTTACAAGATGAACTACGCCAGCTTTAAGCGCTACCACGAGGAGCAAAAAGCCGACGTCACCATCGCCGTCATCGAAACCGACAAGAGCGTGGCCAGGGAATACGGGGTTCTCCAAGTCAACGACCAATTCCAGGTAACCGGTTTTCAGGAAAAACCGGAAAACCCGGCCACCATCCCCGGTCACCCGGATCTCTGCCTGGCCTCCATGGGCATTTATATTTTTTCAGCCTCGGTTCTGGTCGATTTGTTAAAGTCCGACGACCGGCCGGATTTTGGCAAAGACATCCTGCCCAGTATCCTTAAGACCCACAAGGTCATGGCCTACCCCTACCGCCGGGAAAACAAGATCCAGGAAGTGGTCTTTTTTACCGACGAGGGCGGTAGCCGGGCCGAGCGGCCGGTTGAGGAAGCCCCCGATTCCGGCTACTGGCGAGACGTCGGTAACCTTGACGCCTACTGGAACGCCAACATGGATCTAACCGGCCTGACCCCTTATTTTAATCTCTACGGGGTCCGCTGGCCCATGCGCACCTACCAGCGTCAATTTCCACCAGTAAAAACCCTCTCGGTAACCGAAGCCGACGGCAGCTTGCTGCACGGGCTGGCCCGGGATTCCCTGGTTTCCCATGGCTGCGTCATTGGCGGCGGTTCGGTCAGAAACAGCGTTTTGTCCTACAACGTTTCCGTTCACCGGGGGGCCGAAGTCGACGAATCGGTCATCATGGAAAACGTGGACATTGGCCGTTTTTGCAAGATCAAAAAGGCCATCATCGCTGACAACGTTAAAATTCCAGCCAAAACCACCATCGGCTTTGACCCCAAAGAAGATCGCCGCCGCTTCTCGGTTACCCCCCGAGGCATCGTGGTAGTCACCAGCGAAGATTTTAACAAAGAATAAACAAAATCCCCCCTAGGGCGCCTTGGGGCGGCCTTATGGGGGGATTTTTTGGCTCATTTTTAAACACTTTTCCTCAAAAGCTCCCCAGCTGGGCGGCCCCGGCTCCAAAGCTCCAAGCTCTGGCCCTTTGCTCAAGGGTTACCTTGACATGGCCCAGGTCGAAACATTATAATAAAAAACGCCTAGAAAGTTTAAGCCTTAATATGGATAATATTTTTTTAACATTTAACTAACAAATTTTAAATGTTCCCATTATACCATTTATTTAAGACTTAAACGTGGATTAGACTTTTCCATAGCCTCATAAAGCCTTACCTTATTAACCTAACCAACAACCATCGCTATATCTGACCAGACTGGGGTTTTACTTGTTAATTTTATTAAAAAATATCCTCGTTTTCACCTTTCTGATGATTCTCCTAAGCCTGGGCGCCCCCCTGTGGGCCCAATCCGAGAGCCCCGCCCAGACCACTTCCGAGCCGGCTTCGGCCGAGGCGGCCGCCTCGACCGAAGCCGCGGCCACTGAGTATAGCCCACCCGACCCGGAAGGCTTCGTGGAATTGTGCGGCAGCGCCGGGCCCGAGGAGATCAAAAGGGCACTGGAGGCCGGTTTAGAGGTTAATCACGTCTCCCAGGTGGGTCTGACCCCCTTTCTCTCGGCCGCGGCCTTTAATAACCAGGTCGAATCGCTGGAAACTTTGCTGGCGGCCGGGGCCAATCTGGAGGCCGTGGAAAACCGCTTTGGCCTAAACGCCTTGATGTTGGCCGCATCCCACAACCCCAAGCCAGAGATCGTTGAGTTTTTAGTGGCCTCGGGTATTTCCGTGGATTACCAAAACTTCCAGGGCGGCACGGCCCTAATCCAAGCCGCCTCCAGTAACCCCAACCCGGCCGTGACCGAGGCCTTGATTAAGGCCGGGGCCAAGGTCAACGCCGTGGACTCCATGGGGGCCACGGCCTTAATGCACGCCGCTGGTTATGGAAAAACTCCGGTCATCCGTGAGCTTCTAAAAAACGGGGCCGAGGTCAATCTCAAAGACGAGTCCGGCGACACGGCCCTGGCCTGGGCGGCCCGCACCAACGTCGATTCCGGGGCCATCTTTGAGCTCTTGAAGGCCAAGGCCGACCCCTACGCCAAAAACCTTAGGGGCCTATCCATCCTTTACCATTCCTCGGTCAACCCCAACTCGGACGTCTTGGCCGCCCTGCTTCAAGCCACCAACTACGATCTTAGTCTCCTGGAAGCCCCCGAGAGCTCGCCCCTGTTTGCGGCCACCTACTTTAATCCCAACGTCAACGTGGCCAGACGACTCCTCTCCCTGGGCGGCAAGGTCAACCAGGCCCACATGGACGGCATGACCCTACTGATGGCCTCCCTGGTTAACCCCGAACCGGCCATGACCAAACTAATCCTCTCCCAAAGGGTTGACCCCAACGAGAGAGACTCTCATGGCCGCACGGCCCTGATGCTGGGGGCGGCCGTGGTTGACAATCCCGTGGTCATCAGGCTTCTTTTGGGGGCCGGGGCTGACCTGGATATTAAAGACAATGACGGCCTAAGCGCCTTTGAGTACGCCGAGAAAAACAAACACCAAGCCGTGACCGAACTCTTTGAGGCCATCAAGGCCAAGCGTCAAACCGCCGAGCCCGAAGAGGCCCCGGCGGCCGGCCAAGAGGCCGGCCCGGCCGCTCCCGAGGCCGAGCCTGACCAGCCAGTGGCCAATTAGGCTTTTTTTACCCAACTGACCATTCGGGTAAAAAAAGTAAATTTGGCGATTTTTACTTTTTTTTAAATGGGGAATATCGATTTGATCATGAAAAACTCTATTTCTCGCTCCTCTAGTTGGCAAAAAGGCCTTTTGGCAAACTTTAGCTTAAGGGTTTGGGCCCTTTTGGTCATGGTGGCTATTTTGTCCTGGGGGGACCAGGCCCGGGCCCAATTTGGTGGCGAGATGAAATTTGCCGGCGAGGAGGTTCCCCTTAGGCGGGCCGAGGTTTTTGAGAGCCTTGATCAGGAGTTACTGCTGCTTTCCGAGGCCAAGGCCAGAGTTTGGACGACTTTGAGAAGATCGGATCGATATTTGCCAATAATAGAAAGGGCTTTACGGGATCAAAAAGTTCCCCTGGATTTTAAATTCCTGCCCATGGCCATGACCAATCTGGACCCGGAATACCGTTTGGGTAACCGCCGGGGCCTCTGGCGACTGACCGAGGGCGAGGCCCAGGCCATGGGTTTGGTGGTCAACAAGATCCTTGACGAAAGGCTGGATCCCACCAGCTCATCCATGGCCGCCGCCGCCAAACTGGCCTCTCTCAAGCAAGGCCTGGGCTCCTGGAGCCTGGCCCTGGCCGCTTTTTTGGATCCCAGCGCCCTGGCCACGGCCATGTCCGAGGCCGGGACCAGTAATGATTATTTTAGCCTGTTTGTGCCCGAGGCCCTGGACAAGTCGGTTAGTTTGGTCCTGGCCGGGAAGGCCCTTTATTCGGCCCCAGAAATCTATGGCTACCGTCTGACCCAAGCCTGGCCCATTTTGTCAAACGCCCGGCGGCGCATTGACAGCCAGCAAAACCTTAGGGATCTGGCCGCTTCTTACAAAATCGATTACCGGACCTTTCGGGACATGAATCCCCACATCCTGGGCGAGGTGGCCCCGGCCGGCTCATTCGTCAATACCCCGTAGCCCCAGCGGCTCCTGGGAGATAGCCGACCGGGCCGCTTGGGCTTAACAAAAAATAAAAATTTTTTTTAGCGCCCCATTGGGCATTTTTATTGATTAATTGAGGCGACCCTTGGATTTAGGCATCCTGACATATCCGCTCATGGCCCTTTTGCTGGTCTTGGGCCTGGTGGCCATCATGGTCATCTGGATTTACAATCGTTTGGTGACCTTAAGAAATCGCCTGATTAACGCCTTGTCCCAGATCGACGTTCAATTAAAGCGCCGCTACGATCTGGTGCCCAATTTGGTCGAATCGACCAGGGCCTATTTGGTTCACGAAAAAACCACTTTGGAAGAAATGGCCCGTTTAAGGGGCCTGGGCACTGGCCAAATAAACAAAAACCCCAGGGAGCAAAAAAATCCCCCGACCGAGGCCATCCAAAACGACCTGGCCCTGAGCCAGGCCATGGGCCGCTTTACGGCCGTGGTCGAGTCCTACCCCGAGCTTAAGGCCAATCAAACCATCGCCGACCTAATGGAAGATCTAAGCTCGGTGGAAAACCGAGTGGCCTACGCCCGGCAAGCCTACAATGACGCTGTCATGGAATACAACCAAACCAGGGAAATGTTTCCGGCCGTATTGTTCGCCTCAAAAATGGGTTTTGAGCGGGCTTGGCTGTGGTGGGTCGAGGCCCAGAGCCGGGCTAAACCAAGCCTGGCCCGGCTTTAAAGAAAAAAAAATTTTTTGAAAAAAATTTTTCGTCAAAGCAATCTTAGCGGGAGTTAGCTATGCTGTACGCGCTTTTGGCCATCTTGGTGGTGGCCGGCTTATTGGTTTGGCTGGCGGTCAAGACCTACAACCGTCTGGTCAAATCTTCAAATGAGTACAAAAGAACCCTTTCCCAAATTGACGTTCAACTTAAGCGGCGCTACGACCTGATTCCCAATCTGGTGGAAAGCGCCAGGGCCTATTTGGCCCACGAGAGCTCGACTTTGGAGGAAGTCATCAAGGCCAGAAATCTGGCCGCCGCCCAAAGGGAAACGGCGGCCGGGCAGCCCCAGGACCAAGCTTCTCTGGAGCGGCTCATGAGCCTGGACAGTTCCTTAAGCGGGGTATTGGGGCGCTTGATGATGATTTCTGAAAATTATCCTCAATTAAAAGCCGATGGCACCATTTCCGATCTGATGATCGAGCTAAATAACACGGAAAACCAGATTAGCGGCACCAGATCCATGTACAATATGGCCGTCAAGGAATACAATCAAACCATCGAGCTTTTTCCCAACGTTTTGTTCTCAGGCCTGTTGGGCTTTAAAAAAGCCCCCAGCTGGGCCCTGACCGACCCGGCCGAGGCGGCCCCGGTCCGTTTTTCTTTGGCCAATAAATAAACAAGTTCCCAGGCGGCTTTTTGTAAAAAGCCCTTTTGGCAACCAAGGCGCGGATCATGGACTACGGCAGCACCAACCACTTTGAGAGGCAGAAAAAAAGTAGGTGGTGGAGTCTGCTTTTTGGCGGAGCCTTTCTGGCCAGCATGGTTTTATTGTTTTTTGGCATTTACTTTCTAATGAAACCATCCATAAAGTTACATAACAAGATGCGTAGTCGCCAAATTTATTACAATTCCGATCTGTCCAAACGGCCCCGCTATAAACAGCCGGCAGACCGCTCCAGACCGGTGGCCCTGATCATAAGCGCCTCGGCGGTCATAACCGTCTTGGTTTTTTCTTACGTAAGAATCACTCAAATCAAGGAAGGCGGGGGTACTTACGTGCCTTCCCTATTAAAGGCCGTGCCCTTGGGCGACGACCATATCTTCCAAAGCCCCGAGGGCCAAAGGCAAGAAAAAATTTTACGAAACGTGGTGGGCGAACTTTCCGTGGTAACCGGGCTCCAGGAACCGGACGTCTACGTTTTGGCCAATGAAGACTACATTAACGCCATGGCTTGCGGCCTGGACCTGGACGATTCTTCCATAGTCCTAACCAAGGGCTGCTTAAAATATCTGGACCGAGATGAGCTAAGAGCCTTACTGGCCCACGAGTTTAGCCATTTGGTCAATTCCGACACCAGGCATTTTACCCTAATGGCCGGCTGGCTTCATGGTTTGATGGTCTTAAAAACTATGGCTTTTCGGGTCATCGTTAGCGGCAAAACGGGTTTCGTGGTTTTCCTATCCCTGGTCCTGGTAGTGATAAGTTTCCTGGCCAACGCTTTGGGCATGCTTATCCAAGCCGCCTTTTCCAGAAGCCGCGAGCGTTTGGCCGATAGCTCGGCGGCCCAGTACACCAGGGACCCCAAGGCCCTGGCCTCGGTCTTAAAAAAAATCGGCGGGCAATCCATGCCCAAAAGCTATTCGGTGTTACGGCATCCGGATTTTAGGCACCTTTACGCCGCCGAAACCCCGTCGCTTTTGGAAAAATAAAAGGTACCCAAAGTCTTTCTGGAGGCCTTTAGTACCCATCCGTCCGTGGCCGATCGGGTCTGGGAGCTCG
>JAITJP010000326.1 GCA_031278835.1 Deltaproteobacteria bacterium | reverse complement strand
TTTTTTTTATTTTTTTTAGCCGCCGTAGCCAAGGTTTCGAGAAATGGCCTTGGCTTTACTCATTACCTCACCGGCCACCTCCGCGACCCGGTCCTCGGTTAAAATGGCCGGGGGACCGCTGGCGCTGATGGCCGCCACGGTCTCGCCGCGGTAATCGTAGATGGGGGCCCCGACGCAGCGATTGTTTAAACTAAATTCCAAATTGTCCACGGCGTAACCAAGGGAGCGGACTTTTTTTAATTCCTGGCGAAGGGCCGCTAAAGTGGTAATGGTATTGGGGGTGAAGCGCTCAAAGGCGCAGCGGGACATAACTTCTTTTAATTCCTGGCCCGACAAACCGGCCAACAAACTTTTTCCCAAAGACGAACAATAGGCGTGCATTCTAAGGCCAATTTGCGAATAAAGTTTTACGCCCGAAAGGAGGTCAATTCTCTCGATGTAAACGACTTGGTTACCCTCCAAGACCCCCAGATGGGCCGTTAAGCCCAGCTCCACGGTTAATCTGGCCAAATGCTGCCGGGCCTCGGTCTGAAGCTCCAAGCTATTTATGTAATAACTGACCGCCTCAATCAGCTTTAAGCCCACCTGGTAGCCCCCATCCTCCCGCTTGGCGGCGTAACCGCGCCTGACCAAGGTCGAAAGAAGCCTATGGGTGGTGCTTTTTGGCAGATCGATACTCTTGGCCAGTTCGGTCAAAGACAAGCCCCCCTGCTTGGTCGAAAGGGCCTCGACAATGTCCAAAACTCGGTCAATGGACTGGACGCTTTTTTCCGCCGCCCCGGCTTCCGAGGCGCTATCCAATCGTTTCAAAAAAAACTCCTAGAAAAAATCACAAACCAGAAAGTTAAAATAAATTTACTCACTTAAAAACAGAAAAACTCCCACCAGCCTGGCCAAATGGTCATTTGGCCAGGCTGGTGGACCAAAAGAAAAAAACCCAGAATATTCCAATAAACCAATAAATTCTACGAAATACCCCCTGCCCACGTCAAGCCCCATTCTAAGCCCCCGATTATGGCCCAAAAAAAAGCCCAATGGCCCGGCTCGTGGCCTTAAGACCTCGGGCTGGGCTATTGGCTTTAAGGGCCTGGCCGGTCTTGAAGGGAAGTTTTCCCTTTGGCCCGTAATCGGTCAAATAGGCCCACTGGCGGCCTATGGCTCCCCAAGGCTCTTACCCTACCAGCCCAATCTCCCAAAGGGCTCCTAGGGGCCTTGGCGGCCCTTTAAAGGCCATCCCGGGCTGGGACCTGGGCCAGGCCAATTGACCCGGCCCAGTTTTTTTATTGACCGAGGTTTTGGGCGGTCAATTGACCTTCGCTCAGGGGCCGGGGGCCTTCCAGGTAGGCGTCGGCCTCGCAATCATAAAAGGCCTTTCGGTAAGGCAGGGGCCGGTGTTTGGCCAGGTTGCGGTTAAAGGCCCCGTTTTGGAGAATTCGCCTTAGACGTCTGGCCACCTCAAAAATGCCCGAGTAACCCATGTAACCATAGGCGTTACTAAAAAGCGGCAAGATGGGCAGGCCCTGGCGGGCGGTGATATTGTTGCCCCCGGCGTGGCCCACGAAAAGGTCGGGCTTTAAGCGGTTGATTAGGCTTATTTGTTCGCTGGGCTGCTGGGTGGCCACGTGAAAAACGGTTTGGGGCGGGACTTCCAGTTGCTCCCAGGCCGGCAGAATAAAACGATCCAGGTGGTGACCCTTAAAGCCAACCACGGTCAGGCCCAGGAAGTTTAAAAGCTCGGCCGTGGCCACGACCCGAACTTCACCTCCGGACAAAAAGGCTTTTTTGCCCAAAAAGGCTTGGCGAAAGGGCCCCAGGACTTGGTTTAGGGCGGCTTCTTCGGCGGCGATGAGCCGCTCGGCCCGCTCGGTTTCGCCAAAAAATCCAGCCACCAGTTTAAGCCAACGAGCGGTATTTCTCGGGCCCACCGGCAGGGTGTCGGTAATAAAGGGTTGGCCGTAAAGGCTTTTTACGTGCTCCAGGTAATAGTCGTCATGGGTCCCGCAAAGGCTGACGTTTAGCGCGCCGTCCAAGACGGTTTTAAAATCCCCTCGATCGGTAAATTCCGGGAAAAAACGCGCCTTAAGATCGAGAGCCTCCAAAAGCCTTCTTAATTCTCGCTCGTCATCATAAGACATGGAAAAGACGTTTAAAACGTTAACGGTTCGGCTAAGGGCCAGTCGGCGGCGGCCCTCCTCGATGGGATCAAGTAATTGCTCTGAGGCCTCCAAAGGCAGTTTTCCGGTTAAATTTTTTAAAACCCCGTGGTAGACGTCGTCGTAGGCCGTGGCCATGACTTTGCTTTTAAAACCAGCGCTGTGGACCGGCACCAGTTTGGCCGAAACTTGATTGGCCAGGGCCGCCACCAGGCTTTCGACATCATCGCCAATTATGGCCGGAACGCAGCCCACCGGAATGATGATTATTTCGGGCCGAAATAGTTTATCGACTTCTAAGATGGTTTGCCTTAATTTATTTTCCCCGCCATTAATGACCTCAGACTCGCCCAGGTTGGTTGAAACCCAAATCAGCCCTTCATTGGTGGCTTGCCTTAAATTTTTAAATTTTTTTATCGAACCAGCGTTGGCCACCGAGCAGGCCCCGCAGCCGACCGGGCCGTGGGCGATCAAGACCGTCCTTTGAAATGTATTGATGATGGAAAGGGACAAGGTAAACTGGCAACCGTAAGTTTGGCTATAGGTCCGGCGATTAAGGCCCAGAGCTCCGGCCAAGATGGCCCCTTGGATTTGCCCGCAGCCCATGCTTAAGGCCACGCCGGCTCCCAGACGTTCGCACCTATCTGGAGCGGCTAAACCTTTTAAATAATCCATGATTTCTCACCTTGTTTAGTTTTTTTTATCTTCCGGCCACGACCAGCGACAAAGCCGCCGAAGCCAAAGACAAGCCGCCTTCGTAGCCGGCCCGGGCCTGCTGAAAGATAACTTGATCGGTTACCGGATAGGAAAGGCTTAAAAGCGGATAGGAAAAACCCTCGGCCAGTTCCCTTTCAAAGACGCTGCCCACGACCACGGCCGGACTCAAAGGGTCTTGGTGGCGCTGGCTACCCACTCGCGGCCAAGCCTGGTTTAAATGAGCCCGGGTTTTTATGGCGCTGGATTCAAATTTTACCAGGGGTTTTAATTGGCTCTCAAAACCCTCAAAACGCCCGCTCACGGTTTTTCTGGTCTGGTCATCCAAATCATCGGTCACGACGGTCAGAACCGGGATCCAGCCCAGCTCGTCGGCGAAAAACCTGGTGGCCGCCGGGGCGTACAGGCTGTCGGCCACCACGATTAAATACCTTTGCAAATCCACGTCATTGACGATATCGGCGGCCCGCTCCAAATAATCGTAATAGCGATCTTCTTCCAGGTCGGCCGCCCGTTTTGGGACTTCCCGAGACAGGCCCACCGCCTGGCCTAAGTTTTTTAAAAACTCCCTACTCTGTATGGCCCCCACCGGAAGCGGCAAAGTTAAATAGGGGGTACCGTGAACCTCACTAAAGGTCTGGGCGGCCAGTTGACCGTGATAGTCAGACAAAACCACGTTTAAGGAGGCTTCCGAGGCCCGCTCCAAAACCCCCAGGTCCTCAAAGTCGCCAAAAAAAGTATTGGCTTTAAGCCCAATCGTGGCGGCCATGCGCTTTAATTCGGCCAAATTACCTTTGTAAAAAACGTCCTGGCCGGGCACCAAGCCCAAAAAATTTATGACCTCGGCTTTTTTCTCCAAACCCTTTAGACAAAAACTTCTAAAAAGCTCGGACATGACCAAATCATAACCCCGGCGATCGGCAAAACCCGGAGTGGACACGGCCAAAATCTTAGGGCCCTTAAACTCCCCGGCTAGGTCAGCCACGGCCGCCTCAAGGTCATCGCCGATAAGCTCAACCATGCAGCCGCTTAAAACCACATACAGATCCCCGTCGACCACCTCCAAGGTGGTTTTAATCTGCTCCTTAAGCCTTTCCACTCCGCCAAAGACGATTTCCGTCTCCCCGACGTTGGAACTGCTCCAGGCCGTTCCCCCGCAATAGCCGCCGCCCAGATAGCCGGCCCCGGCGTTGCCGGCCATATAGACGTTGTAACCGCAACCGGGACTGGCGTGAATAATGGGCACGGCCCGCCTAAGGGCCCTTAAAGTAAAAAGCGCCCCGCCCAAAGCGCAGCTCCACCGCGGTCTATCGATAAAGGTTGTCATGCCCCCTCCCAGCTAAAAAAATATTTTTTTTAAACTTAAATGAGCCAAATTGACTCTCCCAAAAAAACGCTCCGCCAAAAACCCCTACTCCCCAAAAACCAAATCGTCAATGGTGCTTTCGTACAGGGCCGTGGAGAGATAGCGCTCCCCGGTGTCCGGCAAAATAACCACCACCAAACGCCCCTGGTTTTCAGCCTTTTTACTCTCAGCCGCGGCGACAAAGGCGGCCGCCCCCGAGGAGGCGCCCACGACCAGGCCCTCGCTTCTGGCCAAAAGTCGGGCCGTTCTAAAGGCTTCCTTGGTCCTGACTTGAAAAATCTCATCGATGACCTCGAGATCCAAAACCTCTGGCACAAAACCTGGCCCAATGCCCTGGATACCGTGGGCTCCGGCCGGAGCGCCGCTAAGCACGGCCGACTCAAAGGGCTCCACGGCCACCACCCGAACCGAGGGCTTAAGTTCCTTTAAGCGCCGGCCCACCCCGCTGATCGTGCCCCCGGTGCCAACCCCGGCCACCAAGATATCCACGGCCCCTTTGGTATCGGACCAGATCTCCTCGGCCGTGGTCAGGCGGTGAATCTCCGGGTTTACCGGATTACTAAACTGCCCGGGGATAAATGATTTTTTAAACCGGGCGGCAATCTCAATTGATTTACTCACCGCCCCCCGCATACCCGCCCCGGCCGGGGTTAAGACCAGCTCAGCCCCCAGGGCCACCAATAATTTTCTTCTCTCCAAACTCATTGACTCAGGCATGGTCAAAACCAATCTATAGCCCCTGGAGGCGGCCACCAAAGCCAAGCCCAAACCAGTATTGCCACTAGTCGGTTCCACGATAACCGTGTCTCTATCCAGTTGCCCGGCCCTTTCGCCTTTTTCGATCATGGCCAGAGCTATTCGATCCTTAAGACTACCCATGGGATTAAAACTCTCCAGCTTGGCCACGAGTTTGGCCTTAAGGCCCAGGGCCTTTGAATACGATGGCAAAAAAGTCAAGGGGGTCCGCCCAATTAAGGCCGTCAGATCGGCGGCGATGCCCCCTCTGCCTTTTAGGGGCCGAGGCGGCGTCGTTTTTTGACCACCTGAGCCCTGGGCCCGGGCCGCGCCCTTTGGGACGGCTGATTTTTTAAGCCCTTGTTTTGTGGCCATTGGCATGACTTTTCTCCCCTTAATGGACCTTGGCCAAGACGCTTTGGTACAAATCTTCAAGAAGATTTAAGCCGCCCTCGTAACCCAGGTAATGGCGATTAATGACCAAGCGGTCCCAGATCGGCAGGCTTACCGCTACCAGGTAAGCCCCATGTTCTTTGGCCAGGGATTTTTCCCAGGAGCTGGCCAACATGACCGCTTCATTGTCCTGTTTTAAGGCCAGATCGAGCTCTCTATCCATAAAACCACCGTCACTTTCAAAGATGGGACTTATGGCCGGGCCGTCAAATTCACCAAAGGGCTTAGCGATCTGGGCCCTAAGATGCTCGGGCGGATCGTCGGTTAAAAAAGTCAAGCCCTGGGTAAAGCCCATTTCGTTTACCAGAAACTTTGACAAGCCCAGGGCGTAGGCGCTATCGGCCACGACATGAAAGGTCTGAGGCAAGCCGTTTCTGGACTCGGTTAAAAACTCGGTTATGGCTTCCAGATATTGGTGGGCTCGATCTTCGCCCCAATTGGTGGCCAAGCGGATTCTTTTTTGGGGCAAACCCAGGCTATGGCCCAGGCTAGTTAAAAATAAGCTTGATTCCATGGCTCCCACCGGCGGCACCGGCCAGTAAAGCCAAGGCGTTCCGAAAGCTTCATTTAGAAGTTTGGCCGCCGAGAGCCCCACCCAAGGCGAGATGACCACGTTTAAGTCAGCCTCGGGCACGGTCAACCACTCGGCCAGTCCTCCCGAGTCAGGCCCAAAAAGAAGGTTTACATGAATTCCAAGTAAAGCGCCCAATTCTTTAATGGCCCTTAAATCGCCCCTCCAGAAAGGGTTTTGGTAGGGAATTGACGAAAAAACGTTAATCAAGGGGATTTTCTTATTTCTTGGCCGGGCCTTTTTGTTTCGCCCCGCTTTGGGGATCAATATTTGCTTAATCAGGGCCGAGAGCACTTCCTCATGGCCGTAATAGCCGTTACCCTTAAAACCCCCGGTTTCAACGGCCACCACGTTATGACCGGCCTCACGAAAATCAGCGGCCAGGGCCAGGGAATCGTCCCCGACGATGTCAGGAACGCAGCCAGTTAAAATAACGAAAATATCGGCCTTTAAGACCTTTAAGGCCCCCTCCAGGGTTTGGCGTAATTTTTCCTCCCCGCCAAAGACCACCTCGCTTTCAGAGAGATTGGTCGAGGCGATGGTCGGCCCGCCCAAAGGCCCGGGGCCCTGAAAACCGGCCTGTCCGGTCAAGGCCTCGCCGATCTTGGCGGCGCAGCCCGGCCCGGCGTGAACTATGGGGGCGGCCCCTTTGATGCCCACCACGGTCTGCTGGCCGCCCAAAGCGCAAACCGACCTCGGTCTTTCAATAACTTTTTCACAGCCCATGGGAAGTCTCCCGAAAATAAAAAGGATCGCTATTTCGCCACCAATCGGTGTAAGGCAGTTTGGCCCGCGAGGCGATGTTTTTTACAAAATTTCCGCCCCGCAAAACTTTAAGTATTTTGCGGCCAGCGAAAAGAAGTCCATCGTAACCAATGTGTTGATTGGTTTCAGGAACGAAATAGCTGGGAATACCCATCTTGGCCGGAACCGTAGGCAGATAGCCGTGCCTGGCCAAAACCAAGTCAGGCTTAGCCTCATTTAATAAATTGACCAATTGATAAGGCTGCTTATTGCAGACAGCGTAGCGATTTACCGAACCAACTTTGCCCAGACAGTTTTTTAAACTATTGATTTCCTCATAATCGTTATCAAAGGTCTGGTCATGATGAAAGGCCAGCATGCCGATGACTTTTAAACCCAAATCGCTGGCTATGGAGGCCAAATTATGCCCAAAAGCCGCCCCGGCCAAGGTCCAAACCCTTAAACCAGCTAGCTTTTCCCGAATCTCATTAAGTTCTGGCTCGATTCTTTTTCTTTCCGAGGCGATAACTTCCTCGGCCTTTTCTTCCAAGCCGGCCAAGCGCCCCAATTCCCTAAGCCACTGGTCGGTCCAATCCTGTCCAAAAGGCGGCGGGGCTCTTAATTCCGGCACTCCGTACTCCTGCTCTAGGGCCCTGGCCAAATAGGTGCCCAAGGTCTCGCAAATATGCGATGAGGCCAGGGCTTGGCTCATCTGGCCAATCTCCTCCAAAGTGGCTTGGTGAACCAAATAGCGAGGTTTTAGGCCCAAAAGCCCCAATAGCGGGTCAAAGGTTTTAAGGCTGGTAAAACCCATGATGTTGACCGTTTTTTTATCAATTTCCACTGGCCCTTTGACCAGTTTTCTCACGATGCCGTGGTAGGCCGCGTCAAAACCGGTGGTCCAGATCTTTGACTTAAAGCCTTCGCAATAGACCCCGACCACGGGGATGCCCAACTCCAGCTCCATTCCATTGACGACTTCCTCGATGTCGTCTCCAATGATGCCCGAGGCGCAAGAGCTGGCCACAAAAATGGCCCTGGGCTTATATCTCCCATGAGCTTCCCTAATGGTCTTGGCCAGCTTTTCCGCCCCGCCGTAAACAATGTCGCGCTCGGTTAAATTGGTGCTGATGGCCCCAATGTCCCTGGGCCGCTCACCTCTGAAGGTTAAACCCCGCCTAAACTGCCAATTAAACAGGCCAAAGTCCCCGGCGCAGCCAACCGGACCGTGGTTAATCATGACCGTATCCTGAATCTGCGAAATGGGTAACATGGCCCTTTGCCCCGAGCAATCCCCGCACTGGTTAAAGCGATTGGCCTGACATTCCAGCCTTTGGCCCCTGGATTTTTCAACCAGTTCCGCCCCGGTGCCGCTAAAAGCCACAATGGAGCCCAATCGCCTTTCCCTTATGACCACCTCTGGGTTTTGTAAATCAACGCTCAAAATTTCACCTCACTTTTTCCAGCCCAATAAACAAAAAACCACAAAAAAAAACCCCACCTAATCCGGCCCGACCATTTTCCAAACCAGCTCCGGCCTAATCCGGCCATAAGCCCCGCCCCCAGCTCCGCCCCAAGCCCGGCCATAAACTTGACCGATGACCAGGCCATAAAAAAAAGCCAAAGGACCCATCGGGTGCCTTCAGCCTTCAAAATAGATCAGCCGACAAACGTATTTTTTTTCTCCCCTAAGGCCCCTAGGCCTTTTGGGGATTACCTTGACGGTAAAACCAACCAAGCGTAAATTTACTATATTTGATTACCGCCATCTTGTCAATAAAAATTTTTCTTCATATTTGACATTAGTACACGGTCAAATCAACTAACTAGTAAAAATGGAACAAAATTGTCACGATTCTATGTTTATTGTCAAATTTTTTTCCCGACAAAAAAAAACTCCATTACTTAAATGAGTATTTTTAATTTCAAAAGACCTCGCCCCAATTTACCAACAAAATCCCCAAAATAATCCCCTAAAAAGTCAGCCTCGGCAAGCCCCTGACAATTTTCATGGTCTCCAAACTAACCGTAATCACCCTCAATATTAGATCCAAAATGTACCTGGGCTGCTCCTGTTCCTTGGCCCAATCATTGGGATCGTTTTTAATACCACTGTCTTTGTCAATCTTGACCTGGTAACGATCCAGTATCCATTCAATGGCCGACTTGCCATTAACCACGTAATCATAGGCCTCCACGGGGATCTCGGAAATGGTTATGGCGTTATTGTAATGGATGATCGACTTATCTTCCTTACTGGCAAAACGAATCTT
>JAITJP010000462.1 GCA_031278835.1 Deltaproteobacteria bacterium | reverse complement strand
TATCTTGGGGCCGTTATGGGCTTAAAACTAACTTTAAAGATTAGTTTGGTCGCTAATGGCAAATTAAGTAAGCTTAATGGTAAGTTAAAAGTTATTAATTTTTTCTTATTTTGTTTGTTTTAAATAATAGCCATGTTATCAAGTTTAAAGGCTATTTTTAATTGTCCCCATACAAGGTAAAGTAGATTTAGTGGCTAACTTTACTATGTTAAAAAAAATTTCAAACCAGGTGAAAAAACCCCTTGACCTTATAGTAGCTATAGGCCTTATATTTGTCAATGAGAGGACAACAGGCCTCAAAGGGCAAGCGGTTCTTTGAAAGCCAGTTTCGGTCAAGGCCGAACCGGCCCTTAAAAAGGTAAACAAAGCCGGCCCTTAGCTTAAAATTAAAAAGTAAAGGACAAAAAAGTGACAGTCATGGAACAACCCTGCTCGATTTGTGGTCAAATGGCTTGCCAAGAGCACCATCATCAAGATTTTGCCTCAAACAATAGCCAGGTCTTTAACTTTAGCCAGCCCCAAGGCCAAGAGAGCCTCGCTTTTGAGGAGCAAAGCCCAGCCGACGATGGGGAAGACCCGGCACAACTTTTGCCTGGCGAGGCCTTGGCAGGCCAAGCCGGGCTTATCGGCAAAAGCTTCATTAGCCCTCCTATATACACCCACGAATTGAATCCCCCTAGCCCTGCGAGTCTTGATTCGGCTTGTCACGACCAGGCTTGTCACGATCATGTTGGTCACGATCATGTTGGTCACGACCAGGCCTGTCACGATCAGGCTTGCCATGACGCGGGTTGTCATGACCAGGCCCCGGGCGACCTGGCCGCCCAGGGAGGCCGGGTGGCTTGTTGCGCGAATTGCGACACGGCCCCGCTTTTAAGCCACACGGTGGCTGGGGTTGAAGAAGAAATAGACCAAGTGGAGGCGGCCAAGGCCCAATCTACCTTAAATAGACTTATATTCGCCTCAATATTAGCCTTGGGCTCTGAGGTTAGTCATTTCGTTGGACTAAGCGATTGGATCAGCATACCCTTGGCCATTATTTCCGTGGCGGTGGGCGGTCTGTCGACCTGGCTGGCCGGTTGGAAGTCTTTGAGAAAATTTAAACTGGACATCTTGGCCCTGATGTCGGTGGCCGTAACCGGAGCGGTTTTGATTGGCGAGTATTCCGAAGCCGCCTTGGTCATGGTTTTGTTCACCTTGGCCGAGACCTTGGAAGACCGGAGCGTGGACCGGGCCAGAAAGGCCATCGCCAAGCTGTTGCAACTGGCCCCGGAAAAGGCCACCATCAGGCGGAGCGACGGCAGCTGGATGGAAAGTCAGGCTTCCGAGGTACCCTTGGGCACGGTCATTAGAATCAGACCGGGCGAGAAGCTGGCCCTGGACGGGCAAGTAGTTTCCGGCAACTCGGCCATCGATCAATCGCCCATTACCGGGGAGAGTCTTCCGGTGGAAAAGGCCCCGGGCGATAAGGTTTTCGCCGGCACCTTGAACGTTACCGGCACCTTGGATTATGAAGTGACCGTGGCTTACGGCGATTCGGCTCTCTCCAGGATCGTCAAAGTGGTCGAGGCGGCCGAAAACTCCAAGGCCCCGGTGGAACGTTTCGTTGAGCGCTTTGCCAAGTACTATACCCCCTCGGTTTTTGTTTTGGCCATAGTGGCCGCGGTTTTGCCACCCGTGGCCTTTGGCGGCGGCTGGTTTGATTGGATCTACCGGGCCTTGGCCTTATTGGTCATAGCTTGTCCTTGCGCCTTGGTGGTCTCCACCCCGGTGGCCATTTTATCGGCCCTGGCCCGGGCCACCAAAGCCGGGCTTTTGGTCAAGGGCGGAATATATCTGGAAGAAGGCCGGCACTTAAAAGTCTTGGCCCTGGATAAGACCGGGACCCTGACCAGCGGAAAGCCCACCAGGACCGACTTTATCCCCTTAAATGGTTACGACCGGCTTAGGGCCGATGGCTTGGCCGCTAGCTTAGCCGGCCTTTCCAAGCACCCCATCTCCCAAGCCATCGCCCAGGCCTCAAGCCAAAAAAATAACCTTGTCGAGCTGACCGACTTTACTGACCTGCCCGGCCAAGGGGTTTCGGCCAGCTTTGAGGGCCGGAAGATGGCTTTGGGTAGCCAAAGTTTAATGGTCTCCTTGGGGCTGATGACCCAGGAGCTGAAAAAGAACTTTGAAGACCTGGAAAAGGCCGGCAAGAGCGTGGTGGCCTTGGCCGACGGCGACCAGGTGGCCGCCCTTTTCGCCACGGCCGATACCATTAAGGCTGAAAGCAAGCAGGCCGTGGCCGAGCTTAGAGAACTGGGCGTGGAAACCATCATGCTGACCGGCGATAACGCCTTGGCCGCCCAGGCCGTGGCCCAGGAAGTGGGCGTGGACGGTTTTAGAAGCTCACTCATGCCCGAGGAAAAACTCTCCTTAATTGAAGATTTGGGTAAAAAAGGCAAAGTGGGCATGGTCGGAGACGGCATCAATGACGCCCCGGCCTTGGCCAGAGCCGACATTGGTTTTTCCATGGGCGCGGCCGGAACGGACACGGCCATCGAGACGGCCGACGTGGCCATTATGGACGATAATTTAGCCAAAATACCGGCTTTCATCAGGCTTTCGAGGATGGTTCACTCCATTTTTGTTCAAAATATCGCCTTTATTCTGTTAGTTAAGCTTGGCTTTATGGTTATAACCCTGATGGGCTATACCTATATGTGGATGGCCGTTTTCGCTGACATTGGCGTCACTTTGCTGGTCATGGCCAATAGCCTCAGGCTGACCCACAAGAAAAAGTAAGCCCAAAAATCGCCAGAGCTAAAAAAAGCGGCCCAGATTACTGGGCCGTTTTTTTTATTTGGCCAGGGGCCGATAAAGGGGCCAAATAGCCCCGTGGTGGCCTTGGGGACCTTGGGGGGTGTAATAAGGCCTAGTCAGGGTTTTGAAGGGCTCAGAGAGGCCATAGGGCCCGTTAATGGGCCTGTTTTGAAGGGAGCTCCAATTGGCCCAGAGGGGGCCGGGCCCAATTGGCCCAGGGGGCCGATTGGGTTAGTCGTCTGAGTTGGCGGGCTTTGACTCGTGGAGTTCGGGATTAAGGCCCAGGCATTTGTCGGCAAACTTACACCACTTGGCGCAGCCCTCGTTTAATTTGGGATTGGAAAAAACGTATCCGCAACCCAGGCAGCGCCGCCGGGCGTCGTCTTTGAAGAATTCCACTTTGTCGCCGCAAGCCGGACAAGTAATCTCGAAAATATCGCCCGGTCTCCAAAAGGCGGTGTTTTGACCGGGGCACATGGTAACGGCCATATGGTTTCCTCGTTAAGTAAAATTTTTTTGTCTATGGTTCGTTATAATTTAATAGGCTTTGAAAAAACTTGGTTTTTATCCCATTTCCAGAATTATGTTTACCAAGCTAAGTAAGGGTCGCCCGGCTGAGGAGAAAACCCAGCCCAAAAGTTTTAGGTCATGACGTTTGGATCTGGCCAGGGCTTCCTTGGCCAATCGCCACATGCCCCGACAACAAGGCACTTCCATGATGGGGATTAGGATCTCGGTCAGATTGGGGTTGTCCCGGAAAATGACGCCTAGTTTGGCCAGGTAGAGCTCGCGGTCGTCAAGCTTGGGGCAGCCAATGACCAGGGGGTGACCTTGGCGAAGAAAGAGACGGTAAAACTCGGGCCCGGTAAAGGCCACGCAATCGGCGGCCAG
>JAITJP010000461.1 GCA_031278835.1 Deltaproteobacteria bacterium | reverse complement strand
TCCAAGCCCAAAGTCCTACCCAGACCAAAAAACTCCCTAACCCTGGCCGCTAAGCGATCCACGCCCAGCCGGCGGCCCACCTCGTAGTAGTAGACGTCACAGCTGTGTTTAAGCGAGTTGTGCAAGTTCACGTAACCATGGCCGTGGCGATTCCAGCAGCCAAAGCTGTGATTGCCTAGCCGTAAGGCCCCGGCGCAGGTAAAGGCCGTTTCCGGGCTAATGACCCCCTCGGCCATGGCCGCCAAGGAAACGGCGATCTTAAAAGTCGAGCCCGGAGAATACTGGCCGTTCACGGCCCGGTTTTGCATGGGACTAAAGGGATCTTCGTTTAGGGAACGCCATCGTTCCCCGGAGATGCCGCCCACGAAATCACTTAAGTTAAACAAGGGACTCGAGGCCAAGGCCAGGATCTCAAAATTTCGGGGGTCCATGACCACGATGGCCCCGGCCTGTTCGCCCAAGAGCGATTGGGCCACCCGCTGTAAGCGACTGTCCAAGGTCAGCTTGATGTCATAGCCGGGTTGGGGATACTCAACGCTAAGTTCTTCGAGCATCCGGCCCCGGGAATCCACGGTCATCTGACGGCTGCCCTTTTGGCCGTGCAGTAAGCCTTCCAAGCTCTGCTCCACCCCGCTTTGGCCCACCAGTTCGCCCCGGCGATAGCCGGGGTAATTGCCGCCATCAAGCTGGTCCTGACTTATCTCGCCAATGTAACCAATGACGTGGGGGGCGAAATCGCCCTTAAGGGGTTTACGCACCGAGTTTATCTCTACGGAAAGCCCGGTCATTTCATGCTTGCGGCTTTCGATTAGGGCCAGATCGGCCCGGCTTAAACCCGAGAGAAGTATGCTCGACAAATAGGGCCGGGACTTTTCCAAGGACCTAAATTTTTCCAAAAGGTCTTTGGCCGAGCCCCCGGTCAAAATGGCCAGTTGGTTAGTCAGGGCCACCGGATCGGTCACGTTTTTGGGGATGACGCTAACTTCGAAAACCACCTCGTTTTCGACCAAGGGGCGCCCATGCCGATCCATGACCAAGCCCCTGGAGGTGGGGATTAAGGCCGAACTAAACTGATTGGAGTAACTATTCTCCAAATACTGCTGGCCTTGGTCGATTTGCAAAAACCACAACCTTAGAACGAAGATGGAGAAAACGCCGACCATGGCCACTTTTAAAAAAATCAGCCAACCGGATTTTTCTGGGTTCTCGTCATAGGTTTTTTCAAAGGTTTGAGTCAAAACAAAGGCCTTAAAGGGAAATAAAAAGTGGATTCGGTCCTTAGTTTTGAGTCAAAACTAGGGGCTCGAAGGGAAAAAAGAAAAACTGACTGTATCGGTTCCAAAGAAACGACATAAAAGATTAGAATTTTTCTAGTTTACTTATAAAAAGCGAGATTTTTTTATATTTTCGTGGAGGGTCAAGGCAAAGCGTTGGTATTTTTGAACTTAAGTAGTTAAGATGAGTTTACTTATTAGGGGCTGTCTGAGAACCTGGTTAATGATTGGTTTTAGTATTGAATCAAGTCCATTTTGTTTAGCCTAGGCCTCAAAATTCTATATAGCTTTTTAACTTATGAGACAAAATTTCCTGATAGGAAAGTATCTATTTTAAATTTTAACCTTTAAATTCATTTATCATAGAATAAAAAGAGTCTTAATTACGCATTTAAGAATACCACGATTTATCGAACAAATCAACAATTTAATTTATAACGGCTTTTCGAAGTAAGTACTAACCAGGCAGCTGGCCAGGATTAATGTTTCTACCCCTTAGCTATTATTCTTATCGTAACCTGGATAATTTTTAATTAACCTAATGAAAAATAACTAGATATTGGCATAAAAGTCTAGGCTGACACCATATTTAGTGGTATAAGTCCGGAGCGGGGCCTGAATCCGGAGCGGGATCTCAAGCCGGAGCGGGGCTTTTTAGGGCTGATCCGTTCTGCTCTTGGTCAGGAAATCCAAGATGGCCAGGGTCGGGATGGCCACTAGGCCGGTCATGAGGGCCTTAAGCAGGCAGTCAAACAAGATAACCGCCGAAAGGCCCATGTAAAGGTTCATAACCCTTAGAAGGCCCGGGATAAAGATGGTGTTTTTTAGAAGCGAGGCCAGGGTCACCAAGATGACCAGTAAAAAATTATTGACCTTCAGGTATTCCGAGCCAAAGGCCACTATGATGACGATTAGCTCCAGGGCCAGGGCTTCCAAGCCTTCGGGCGAGATGGTCAGGGCGTCTTGAAAGGAGCCCAAGAAAAAGGCCGTGACCGCGGCGGCGGTGAAATTGGACCGGGCCGCCAGATAGAGAACTAAAATTAGGGACCATTCCGGGGAAGCCCAGCCGATAGTCCGGACCACCGTGGGTAGATAGGCGAGATCGGTTAGGATCAAGCCCAAAACCATGATGATGATAAGGTCTCTTAATCTCAGGCTGGCCGTGGAGCCAATGGTCAACACTTTTACTTAACCGCCTTGTCAGCCCCCTTTGAGGAAGCCCGGATTGACCTAAAAGCCAGGCCACCGGGCTGGCTAGGCCGCCGGGCTTAGGTCGGGGGGGCTCAGGAGCAAAATTTTGGCGGGCCAATTGGCTTAGGACATTATTTTAAAAACTAATGACCCCAAAAAAAGACTATTTTATTTTCAAGAATTTAGAAAACGAAAAAGCTAAAGCCATTGGCCGAAAAAAAGGCACTTAATCTAAAGAAAAACAGTATGGCCAAAAAAAATCAAGACAAACCCCAGAGATTTTAAGCTTAACCAAACTTATCAATCAACTCTAAGTTTAATTAACATTTAGAGAAAATACCTGGAAACCAAGAAATGGCCAGTTTAAAATTTTCCCAGCGGAAAAAGCTTAACTCGTATCAACCTACCCTTTAATCTATACGACAGCAATCTCTAGGCAAATTTTATTAAAATATTAACCTTGATTTGACTGTTATAACGGTAGTTAGGTGATTATGACTTTTTCAAAGCCTTTTAACGGCTTGGTAATTTTAAACCAGATGTTTACAAAAAGCAAGAATAATATTTTATTTGAGATGAAAGACTTAAAGACTATTTTACTCAAAAATGATTGAGCTTCTGATTGGCTAAGGCCTAATTGGCTTTTTTGATGAAAAACATAAGGAGATTGGGGCCAAAAATTTTTTTTTATAGGGGCCAGCTTCGGGGGCCTAAATTGGGCGGGTCAATTTGGGGGATTTTGGAGAGATCAGCTCTCTACAAAAAGTGGCCCGTAAACGGTCAAAAAGGGGCCTAGGAGAGCTTGGCCGGGGAAAAAGGGGTTATAGGTACCCCTAACTCAAAAATGAGCCCCTGGGCTCATTTGGGGGCCTGGGCTTGTTCCTCGAAACGTTTTTTCAGATCACCGCCCAGGGCCATCCAGTCCAGGGGCAGCTGGGGGTCTAGTTTGACCAGGACTTCTTCCAGGCCGTTTAGGTCCACGCTGGGATTGACTTGGGCTTCAAGAAAAAGGCCCAGGCTTTTTTTGTCAACTATGGTGACGCTGCCAATGGACAGGCCTGAGGGAAAAATGCCATCCAGGCCCGAGGTAACCACCAGGTCGCCGGGTCTGACGTCGTCGGCCTTGCGGACGTAGTCAAGGCTCATTAGGCCAGAGCTACCCTGGCCGGACAAAAGACCGTGGACCCGGTTACGTTGGATAAAAGCGTCTATGCCGCTACCCGGGTCGGTTATGAGCAGCACCTTGGCGTAGTGGCTGGTTATCTCGGCCACCCGGCCGACCACGCCGGCCTCGGTCACCACTGGGCAGTTTAAAAAAACCCCATCGGCCGAGCCCACGTCAATGACCATGGATTGGTACCAAGGCCCCGGGTCCCAGGCCACAATCTTGGCCCCAATGTAGCGGCCCTCGGCGGTAATCTTAAAACCCAAAAGTCGCCTAAGACGCTCGTTGGCCGTTCTTTCCTCGGTCAGCTGGATGATTTGGCGATTTTGGCGCTCGACCATGCGTTTGAGGCTATCGTTTTCTTCTTTGACCCCGACCAGCTGAAAGTAGCTAAACCAAACCTCCTCGACAAAAAGGGCCAAGGAGTCCATAAACGAGCCCACCGGACCGACCACTTCCAAGGAAGCCCTATTGACCGGGGTACTGGAACGATTTTTGTAGGAAAGCGACAAAAGAGTCAAACAGGCCATGACCAAAATAAAGGGCACCAGGCGCTTCCAACGGCCCATGATTAGTTTCGGGCCCGGGCTAGGCAGACCAGCCCAGGGCCATTTTGGTCAAAGGGGGCCATCAAGTCATGGCCCCTTTGGGGCCAGGGCTGAGGGGCCTGGGCCGTCTGGGAGGCCGCCTGGGCGGCCTGGGCGGCCTGGGCGGCCGCCTGGGGGCGGGCGGGGCGGCTCACTTGATGGCGATCTCCTTAAGGATGTCGAGACTCTCTAGGGCCTTGCCGCTACCTATGGCCACGGTCATGAGGGGATTGTCGGCAATGTGGATGGGCAGCTGGGTTTCTTCGCGCAAAAGGGCGTCAATGCGTCTTAAGAGGGCCCCACCGCCGGTTAAGACGATGCCCCGGGAGACGATGTCAGCGGCCAGTTCCGGGGGAATTTGCTCCAAGGCGCTTCTTACCGTATTGATGATGGTGTCGAGCTGCTCTTTGATGGACTTGCGGATTTCCTCGGAATCGATGGCCACGGCCATGGGTAGGGAACTGACCGTGTGCCGGCCTTTGACTTCAATGGTCTCGACCTTGTCCGAGGGGTAAGCGGCGCCAATCTCGTGTTTGATGTTTTCGGCGGTGCGCTCACCGATGTAGAGATTATACTTTTTGCGAACGTAGAGGGCGATGGCTTCGTTCATCTTGTCGCCGCCAATGCGAACGCTTTTGGAGTAAACGATACCAGCCAAAGAGATAATGGCCACTTCCGTGGTGCCCCCGCCGATATCAACGATCATGTTGGCGGCCGGTTCGGTCACCGGCAGTCCGGCCCCAATGGCCGCGGCCATGGGTTCTTCGATTAAGTAAACTTCGCTGGCCCCGGCCTGCTCGGCCGCTTCCCGGACGGCCTTTTTTTCAACCTGGGTAATGCCCGAAGGCACGGCCACGATGATCCTGGGCTTAAAAATGCGGCGATGATGGATTTTGCGAATAAAGTGCCGGAGCATGGACTGGGTGATCTCAAAATCGGCGATAACCCCGTCTTTCATGGGCCGGATGGCCTCGATCCCGGCCGGGGTGGTGCCCAACATCTTTTTGGCTTCAGAACCCACGGCCAGAATTTTTCCGCTACGACCATCCTTGCGGCTCACGGCCACCACCGAGGGTTCCGAGAGGATAACCCCTTTGCCCCGGAGATAGACCAGGGTGTTGGCCGTGCCCAAATCAATGGCCAGATCGCTGGAAAAAAGGTTTAAAAAACTACGAAATAACTTCATGTGCCTCGCCAAGGTTCAGGGCCTAGCCCAGCGTGGATTTGGCTCCACTTAAATGTGTATAAGTAAGGTTTTCTATCAAAAAAGGCCCATCGATCCAGATGGAAAGTATAAGTAAGGTTTTCTATCAAAAAAGGCCCATCGCTCCAGATGGAAAGTTAAAGCGCAAAAAACAATAGCCGCCAGAAAGCCTCAAGCCTTCCCGACGGCTATTATAAGATATCCTGAGCCGGGTTTGTTAAAAAAATCGCTGGCCGGGGCCAGACCCGGGCCGGGCCCAAGCCTGGAGCAATGGCTACGGCTTACTGGTCGTCCGGATCGCCTTTGGGGGCCTCGGCCGTCCCGTCGGTGGACTCGGAGGCCTCCTCAGACGACTTGGTTTCAGAAAGGCTTTCTGGGGGCTGGCCTGGAGTCGGCTCGGCCGCCGACTCGGGAGTCGGGGCTTCTGGGGTCGCGGCTTGGGGGGTCTGCCCTGGGGCAGCGGACTCGTCCAGGAGATCTACGTTGGCCATGGCCGCGGCGGCCAGTTTGTCGTCATCTTGGAGGTTGGTGATCTTAGCCAAGGTGGGCAGAGCGGCCAGTAAACCGTCCTTATTTTTGCGGGTCAGCTGGTCGCGGCCAAAAAGGGAACCCTTAGCCTTGGGGCTCTCGGGAGCCTGGCCCGGCTCGGCGGCCGGGCTCTTAGCCTGACTGGCCTTAAGCCGGGCGGTCCGATCGGCCTTGGCCTGACCTCTATCCAGACCTTTCCTGGAGGCCTTTTCTTGGGGACTGGCCTGGCCCCTGGAGGCGGCCACGCGTTTTTCGCGCGATTGGGTCAAGCTGACCGAATCATCGCCAAGCACTTTGAGCTTGGCCTTTTCCGGGAACTTGGAGGTCAAGGCCACGGCGCACATGGGGGCCCGGTCGCCGGCCCGAAAACCCCACTTGGCGATGATGACATAACCGTTTTTCCGATCGCTAAAGTATTTGTTGGCCTGGTCAAAAAGGTCTTTGGCCACCTGATCGGATCTTAGGGTAGCTTTGATGACCCGCCTGGCCGTCAAACCGCCCTTTTTGGCTAGGTCAATTAGCTTATCGACCATGGGCTTAAGGGCTTTGCCCTTGGCCAAGGTGGTCCGGATCTGCTGGTGCTCAAATAGCGAGGTGGCCATGTTACGGAGCATGGCCTGCCTATGGCTGGCCGTGCGGCCCAGTTTTACGTTTGACTTGCGGTGTCGCATCTCTAACTAATCCTTCTTCTCTGGTCTAACGAAACCTTCCACGGTCATGCCTAGCGACAAGCCGATATCGGTCAAAACGGCCTTGATCTCGTTTAATGATTTGCGGCCAAAATTTTTGGTTTTGAGCATCTCGTTTTCGGTCTTTTGAACCAAATCGCCGATGTAGTAAATGTCGGCGTTTTTAAGGCAATTGGCCGACCTGACCGAGAGTTCCAATTCGTCAACCGTGCGATAAAAATGTTCATTGGGTCCGGTGATCTGACTGACTTCCGGCTCGGTCTGACCCTCGACTCTGGAGATCTCGTCGATCTCGGTAAAAACGGTCAACTGGTCCTTCAAGATCTTTGAGGCCGTGGCCACGGCGTCCTGGGGCGATAGGCTGCCATCGGTCCAGACTTCCAAAGACAACTTGTCAAAGTCGGTGATTTGGCCAACCCGGGAATTACTGACAATAAAATTGACCCGGCGAATGGGCGAAAACAAGGCGTCCACCGGGATAACCCCGATGATCTGCTCTTCCTCGGGCGGCTTTTCGGCCGGAACGTAGCCCTTACCCATGGCCACTTCCAAGGTCATGTTGAGCTTACCCTTGGCGGCCAAGGTGGCCAGCTCCAGATCTTTATTGAGAACCTCACACTGATGGTCGGTGACAATGTCGGCCGCGGTGACTACCTTAGGGCCCACGGCCTCTATTCTAAGAGACCTGGGACCAGGGCCGTGCATCTTGAGCCTTAGTTCCTTGACGTTTAGAATTATGTCACTCACGTCCTCAATGACATCGGTTAAGGTGGTTAGCTCATGGAGGGCGTTTTCAATCTTGACGGAAACCACGGCGGCCCCCGGCAGGGAGGAAAGCATGACCCTTCTAAGGGCGTTACCCAGGGTTAGCCCAAAACCCCTTTCCAGGGGCTCGCAGACGAAAAGTCCGTAATTTTTCTGCTTGTCCAGTTCTTCGACGACTACCGATTGCGGTTTAATAATATCTTTTATATTTTTTTCCATACCCTCTCCCGAAAGTCCCACGATAGGGGCCATTTTATCTAAATGAGCCAAGATAAAAAGAAAAGCCGAGGGCGACTCTGGCCAGGCTCACTAGTAGCCTAAGGCCTTAATGACTAAACACCTGGACGGCTTACTTGGAGTAGAACTCGACTATGAGCTGCTCGGTAATCGTGCCACCAACGTCTTCCCTGGTGGGCAGTTCTTTGACCTTACCGGTAAAAGAACCGCGGTCAAGATCCAACCAATTGGGTAAACCCCGACGAACCACGGTATCAAGTGAATCCTGCACGAAGGCGATTTTGCGGCTTTTTTCCCGCAAAGTCACCCAGTCGCCGCTCTCAATCAGATAAGAGGGGATATCGACCTTATGGCCGTTGACCAAAAAATGGCCATGACAGACCAGCTGCCGGGCTTGACCGCGCGATGAGGCAAAGCCCAGGCGATAAACGATATTGTCTAAACGGCGTTCCAACAAAAGCAAAAGGTTAACCCCGGTGATGCCTTTTTGACGCTCGGCTCTCTCAAAGGTCGAACGAAACTGCTTTTCCAAAAGGCCGTAGGAGCGCTTGACTTTCTGCTTCTCCCGAAGCTGCAAGCCATACTCAGAGAGCTTACCCCGTCGAGAGCCGCTATGACCCGGAATACTAGGCCGGCGCTCATAGGCGCATTTGCTGGCCAAGCAGCGATCTCCTTTAAGGAAAAGCTTGGTGTTTTCTCGTCTGCAAATCCGGCAGACGGCCGCGGTGTATCTAGCCACCTTTATCTCCTAAAAATTAAACTCCAGCCGTACCTTTCCGGCCCTTGGCCCTACTCGGATGACTTTTTTTTTAAAGCTAAGTCCGGTCCAAAAGGCCCGAGGCCTTTTAGACCCGGCGACGCTTGGGCGGACGGCAGCCATTATGGGGGATGGGGGTGACGTCTCTAATGTTATTGACGTGGATGCCGGAGTTCTGAAAAGCCCTAAGGGCCGATTCCCGGCTGTTGCCGGGGCCCTTGATAAAGACGTCCACGTTGCGCAGGCCGTGTTCCTGGGCCTTTTTGGTGGCGTCCTCGACGGCCGTCTGGGCGGCGTAGGGA
>JAITJP010000388.1 GCA_031278835.1 Deltaproteobacteria bacterium | reverse complement strand
GGGGCTTGGGCTTGGCGGCTGGGTAGTGAGGATTTTTTGAAAAAAATGAAAGATTTAGCTGGTGGGGCCATTGGCCAGGACCGCTATTTTAAATCATGGCTAGGTAAGGTGATTTTGGCTTGGAAAGGCTGGGGGGGTTTTTTGTGGGGGCCGATCTGGCTAAAATGGCCTGGGAAAAAAATTTATTTTTGAAAAATGGCTGTGTCTAGATATTAAGGCTGGGGTAAAATTCGAGCGGGAATTAGATTTTATAGACATTATTGAAAGGCCCGTATACTTTGTCATATTATGTCAAAAAAACGCGGACAAATATCGACAAATAGATTGGGAGTGATTATACTATGGCAAGGGCCAGTGAGCCAGGCAGGAAGCTTAATTTTGTCAAAGGCTTGAGATTGGCTATTTTATATAGGGGCGAAATGGCTAGGTTTTTTTAAAAATTTGATTGGTTTAATTAATAAAATTACGCTATTATGGTAAGGGCTTGGGGCCAATTGCTGGGATGGCTTGTTTTGTAAAGTTTATTAATAGTTTGGTGAGGTTAAAGATTTTGTCTGGGGTAAGGGTGCTTGAAACGTTTGGCTTAAGCAAAGCTTATGGACGGGAAAGGGTGGTAAAGGACCTTAGTTTCTCCATAGAAGCTGGGGAGATTTTTGGACTTTTGGGGCCCAATGGAGCCGGAAAAACCACCACCTTACTGATGCTATTGGGCTTAAGTGAACCCAGCGCGGGCTATTGTCGGGTTTTGGGCCTAGACCCCTTAAAAAAACCCCTGGAAGTAAAATCCCAGGTGGGTTACATGGCCGAAAACATGGGTATTTTCCCAGACTTAACCGCCAGGGAGCACCTAAAGTTTTTGGCTGATTTAAACGGCCTTAAAAAACCAGCCCTTGATGAGTGTTTGGAACTGGTGGGCCTTTTGGGGGCGGCTGATAAAAAAGCCGGCACCTATTCTAGAGGCATGCGCCAGAGATTGGGCTTGGCCGAAACCCTCATTAAAGAGCCCAAACTGGCCTTTTTAGACGAACCGACCTTGGGTCTGGACCCGGACGGCATTGCCACCATGCTGGAATTAATCGAGCGCTTACCTAGGGAAAAAGGCCTAACCATCGTCCTATCGTCCCATTTACTCCATTTGGTGGAAAGGGTGGCCGGAAAGGTGGCCATCTTAAACCAGGGCCGGCTCTTGGCCCTGGGTTCCGTGGGCGAGCTGGCCGCCCTAAGTGGGCTAAGCCCAGACCTGGAAACGGTTTATCGTCACTATCTCAAGGCCGACCTTGGTGAGGAGATCGACGGCTTGGTTTTGGGCCAGGGGCCCGGCTCCGGGCCTGGAGTGGGGGCCGGCTTATGAAAACCATCATGATGAAGGAACTGGCCGATCACTTTAGTTCAGTCAGGTTCATGATCTTGCTGGCGGCCGTCTTTATGGTGGCCTTGCTGGGCATTTATATGGCCGGGCAGGGGGTCAGGGATTTACTTAGCCAAGGCGGGGGGGAGTATTTAGCCGGCCGGTCCTTTCTGGCCCTTTTTACCGCCCCGGGGGCCTTTATGTCCCTTTTTGCCTTTATGGCCCTGTTTGGGCCCATGGTCGGCTTGGTCTTGGGCTTTGACGCCATCAATAGGGAAAGAAATCAAGGCACCTTGTCTAAGATACTGGCCCAGCCCATTTATCGAGACGAGGTCATATTGGGCAAGTATTTGGCCGGGCTGATTACCGTGGCCATTCTTTTTACGGCTTTGATGGTACTTTTGGTGGGTTTGGGCTTAATGGGCCTGGGTTTGGTGCCCACGGTGGACGAAGTTTTACGGCTGGTGGCTTTTTTAGTTTTGTCAATTATTTACGTGGGATTTTGGTTAGGCTTGGCCCTGCTTTTGTCGATTGTTTTTAGATCCGTGGCCACTTCGGCCTTGGCCGCGGCCGCCCTGTGGATCCTAATGAGCTTTTTCGTGCCGGTTTTGGGCCAGGCCGTGGCCCAGAGCCTGGTGGCCCTGGAAGACCCTAGGAGCCCTCAGGCCGAGGAATTGGCCGCCTACGACAGGGTCAGTAAGCTCATCGCTTTGGCCTCTCCGCCGGCCCTTTTTAGCCAGGCCTCGACCATTTTACTAGATCCCACCAACCGGGGCGGTAGCCAGGCCCTGAGACTTTCGACCATGAGTAGGCTCGATCAGTATCTACTAAACCGCTTTCAGGGGGTTTTGTCGATTAATCAATCCCTGATCTTAATGGCTGGCGATCTCTTGGCCCTAATGGCCTTTTATGTGGGCACCTTTCTGCTCTCATATTTGGCCTTCGTCAGACAGGAAGTGCGCTCGGCTTGATAAAATTTTTTGACAAATAAGATTTTTCTGGCCAATTCTCAAAAGGTTTTTTAAGGTAAATATAAGCCAGGATCTTATATAATTCATTTTTTGACACATGTTATCCCCACATTTTTCCTAGCTATGGAAAGGGGAAAGACCGGCTCAGCTAGTTAAAATAATGACTTGACAAATGGTAAATTTCTGGTTAATCTGTAAAACACAATCGCCAACCTTTAACCCGGGTAACCGGTGACTGGCATTCCTCTCTTGACTCGTGAGAGAGTTGCTAAAAAAGCGGCTAAATTAGTCCTCTAGATCTATAAACAGATTTGATTAGTGATAACCTATTGTTAATCGACTTAATTCTGTGCTTATAGATAATTAAGGCTTTTTTAGTTTAGGATAACCTAGGCCAGGCCGGGTGTCCAGATACTATTTATGCCTAAATGGGCTAAAAAATTTGCGAATAATGGGTTAAGCGGAGTTAGTTTAAGTAAATTTACTTTTACTAAATAGGTTTAAGACAATAACGAGTGTTTAGTCGATTAGCTTTTGATTTAAAGAATCAATGGCAATGGTTAAATTAACCTTCTTTTTAGGTGACCGGAAATAAGAGTCATAATTTATTTATGGAGCCTTATTGGTCGGCAGGGAGGGTTAAGGTTCTAGAAATAAAGATAATTTTTTGTTTCTGACAACAAAAAATCATCACCAGCGCTTCCAAGGTTGGGCCAGAGCCGGCCCCCGAGGGGAACGCCCTTTTTTGTGAGGTCTGTCCCGGTAGGACAGCCAAAATTTCCAGGAGGTGGATTTTGTCTTTTCAGATTAATACCGTCAAATACGTGGG
>JAITJP010000359.1 GCA_031278835.1 Deltaproteobacteria bacterium | reverse complement strand
AAAACAAGATTTTGGAGGGCCAGCTTAGGGCAAGTCAGGACTTAAAAGTCCAGGACCCGGAGGCCCCGGACCTGGCCCTCCAGGGCCAGGAAATTCAGGGCCCGGAAGCCCAGAATTTTGAGCCCCTGGGCCAAAAAGAGGGGGGCGGCCAAGGGGAGAGAGAGCAGATGGAGAAGATTGAAGCCAAGAGTTTCGTGAAAAGGGTTTTGGAAAGGCCGGAGACGAGTCAGGGCCTTAAGCCTGGGCTTAGCTTTGAGGCCGTTAAGCTTAACTCGGTAGATGAAATGGGCCAGACCAGTCAGGCAAGCTCTGGTGATGAGGATTTTGAAGACTTTGAATCGTGGGATTTTGACCCAAGCCAGTGTGATTTAAGCGAGATCGACCATGACGGGGAGGTCTTGGAAGGGGAAAGGGAAATGAGCCCAAGTCATAGGATGAAGGCCAGTGGGGCTGAGGTTAGACAAACCCCCAGGGCTAATCAGGTTGAGCCAAAGGCATCGGAAAAGGATCTCTATCAGCCCCATGGGGCCGAGGTGGTCATTGAATCAAGGGATTGGTATTTGGGCCAAAACAGACGGCTGTTTAAGATCCTGCTGTTTATTTGTCCCATTATTTTACTGAGCCTAGCCTTAAACGCTTGGCAGGTGGTCTTTAAGCCAGAACCACGGTATTTCGCCGTGACCCAGGACTTAAGGATCATGGACATGCCGCCCTTGTCGGAACCGGTCATAGAAAGTCGAGCCCTAGGCAATTGGACCGGAGACGTGGTGGTCAGGGCCCTGTCGCTTAATTTTCTAACCTGGCGTCAGAGCTTATCGGACCTAAGGGGAGAATTTGATCCCAAAGGCTTTGAAAGCTTTTTGGAATCCCTTAAAAACGGCGGTCATTTGGACAAGATCGAAAAAGAAAGGTTGTCTCTTTCCACTCTGATTAGCGGAGCCCCGGTCATTACCGGAAGCGGTTTAAGGGGCGGGGTCATGACTTGGAAGCTGGAGATGCCCTTGGTGCTCTCATATGAATCCTCGGCCGGGGTGGTGGCCAGCCAAAAGCTCTTGGCCGAAGTGGTGGTTCAAAGAACCAAGCCCAGCTTAAACCCCAAAGGCGTGGTCATAAGGCAGATCGTTTTGACCAAAACCGGCTAAGCCCCTACTTGGCTGCTTTTATTGGCTCCAAAAAAGGTCAGAAAAGAGTCCACAAATTTTTGAAAAACTTGGCCGCCCTCGCTAGGCCAGCAAAAAAAACAAAAATGCTTTTAGGCTTTTAGGCTTTTAAAGGCAGCCTGGGTCAATTTAGGTTGGTTTAAGTCCTAATTTGAGTAAAACCTTTCTGGTTTTTTGAAAAAAAGTCAAAACGGTTAACTCAATTCCTAGGAAGTGGCCAGCCCTAAAGTCCGGGGCTTGGCCAGCGGGGAATAAAACCTCTTGGTTAAGCCCAGCTAATTAGGGATTTTCATTAAAAGTCGGGCCCTTAAAGATTTCGGCCGAGGATAAAGAAATGAGTTTTTTTTGGTTAAAGGCCAAGACTGAGAGAGGACGAGAATTGGTTTTGTTGGAACTTGGTTTTGAATCAAAAGGCCCCGGTAAGTCGCGCTCAGAAAGGGAAAATAAGCAAGCTTCTGGCCAAGGCCCTGACCAGGAGCTTGGCCGTGAGTCTGGCTTGAGGGTCAAAAGGACATGTCCTCTTGAATATTTCATAAAGCGATGGCTTTGACCAAAACCGGCCAGCGGGCTTGGTTTTGCTCGGCCCCCAAAAGAGCTAGGCCAGAGCCTGGTTTAGGCGGGGCCAAATAAATAGCGGGTCACCTGGGGCTCTATCCAAGAAAACCCTAATTTTTTTGGGGTTTTAGAGCTGCCATGGGAACCCACTTACCCAGGTGATGGCCGGCTAGGGCCATGAAAGGAGGATAAGCCTATTGATTAAATAAAGATAGTCGCGGAAACGAGGGTGGGGGGAAAAAACCCAGGGACCGCGGTTGGCGCTCGGAGCCACAAAAGTGTTTGGCTTGGTACAGACAGGCCCCAAAAACAATAGGCCAATATTTTTGGCCATACAAAAAGCCGGTGCTTACGAAAGCCAAGCTTTTTGGCTCCGAGCCCCTTTATTTTGGAATTTTGTTTTTTGTGTTTTTTTTGGCGTGGCCCTTTTATTTGGCCCCATCGATTAAGCCCTAGGAATTTTTTTTTCGTCACTTTTCCAAGCCCAGTTTTGGATGAATCAACCATAGCCTAGGAGAGGCTATAGGGAGGCCCAGGTGAGTTTATTTTCGGCCTTTAACAAATTGAGCCATGGTCTTTTCCAACTCTTGGGCGGACCGATTGGGAGTTATTGCCGTTTGGAGACGGCCGACGACCCCAAGACTTTGGTGGCCGATGATGGATCTTTAATCGGGGCCATTAACGTATTTGGCACCTTGGCCTTGGTTGGTCAGGAAGAACTGGAAGCCATGGCCGAGATTTTAACGGAAAAGACCGGCGCCCTGATGGAAAGACCAGGTCATTCCATTTCCATGGTCTTTGAATACGATCCCGGGGCGGCCCAGAGCGAAATCGAAGAAAACTTAAGGCCCTCCAGGGTCACGGCGGCCGAGTGTTCTTTGGCCCTTGACAAAGTCTTGGACGGTCACGTGGAGAGTTTATCGAGGGTTTCGGGATCAGAGAGTTTGGTCATCGTTTTATGGACCAGTCCCAGTTTACTTTCCGATCTGGAGAGAAAAAGCGCCATTAAGGAAACCCTAAGTTCTCTTCATAAGCCCATTAAAGGCCGTCAAAGCGAAGGCCGGGGCGTGGGGGCCTTAAGAAGCGCCCACCATGGGGCCATGGAACTTCTTTTAAGGGCCCTTAAATCAGCCGGACTAATGGGCGAGGTCATGAGCGCCCACGATTTGGTAGCCCTAATAAGAAAAGGACTTGATCCCCATATGACCAATCATGACTTTAAGCCGCTTTTGCCAGGCGATCCACGACCCTTTTTGGAGCCCGATCGGGGAGTGGAAGAGATGGGTTTTTTACTCTACCCAAACCTGGCCAGTCAAATCTTCCCCAGCGAGGCCAAGGTGGTCGATCGATCCATGATCTTGGTCGGACAGCGCTTGCACGCCCCTTTTCTGATGTCCGTTCC
>JAITJP010000294.1 GCA_031278835.1 Deltaproteobacteria bacterium | reverse complement strand
TCGGGGCTGCCCGAGCCGGCCAGGGCCAAAATACGGCCGGTGGTGGGCTCGAGCACGACCAGGGCGGTTTTAAGGGCCCCGGAGGAATTGACCCATTTTAGGGCTTGGCTTTGCAGCTGGGGGTCCAGGCTGGTTTTGACCAATAGGGGTCGGCCGTCGGCCTGGTAGATTTCGAAATAATCGCCCTCGGCCTCGGCCAGGTCCCTGGGCCCGATTAGATCGGCCAGTTCTTGTTTGGCCATGTATTTGGGCGGCGGCGGAGGCGGGCTTAAAGTGCCCACCACCGTGGCTAGATCCTGGGGACTTGTTTCAGTCTTGGTGAAAATATCGGGGCCAAGATAGGCCCGGCCCCTGGCCAGGCCCGAGACCAAAACCACCAAAGTCATGACCAGACCGATTATGACCGTTGACTTAAAAAGCCCAGCCCAGTTCATTGGTTACCCCCGGAAAAATCCTTTAAATCGATGAGCCAACCCAGGAAAAATGGTGGGGCCAGCGGGCTTTTTGGCCGGTTTGGCTGGGCCGGCCCAAAAGGCACTCCCAGGTCTGACCAAAACAGCCCCGTCAAGGGGTCTAGAAGGCCCGCCACGGCCTTGGGAGTCATTTATCGCTCCAGATGGTCGTCTGGCCGCCCATATAGGCTCTGAGGGCCTCTGGGACGCTTATGGAGCCATCGGCCTTTTGATAGTTTTCCAAGATGGCCACCAGGGTCCGGCCCACGGCCAGAGCCGAACCGTTTAAGGTGTGCGGGAACTCCAGTTTGGCCCCCTGTTTCCGTCTGAAACGGATGTTGGCCCGCCTGGCCTGGAAGTCGGTAAAGCACGAGCAGCTGGAGATCTCCCGGTAAAGCCCGGGCCCGGGCAAAAACACCTCCAGATCGTAAGTCTTGGCCGAGGAAAAGCCCATGTCGCCACTGGAGAGGAGGACCACCCGGTAAGGCAAGTTTAGCTTTCGCAGAACCGTTTCGGCGTCTTGGGTTAAAGTTTCCAGGGCTAGGTGGGAATCCTCGGGCAAGGTGACTTTGACCAGCTCGACTTTGTCAAACTGGTGCATGCGAATTAAGCCCCGGGTGTCCTTTCCGGCCGAACCGGCCTCGGCCCTAAAACAAGGCGTATAAGCGGTCAGGCTTATGGGCAGCTGGCCGGCTTCCAAAATCTCCTCTCGAAAAAGGTTGGTTAAGGGCACCTCGGCCGTGGGGGCCAACCAGAGATCGTAATTTTCGACCTTAAAGCCGTCCTCGGCGAATTTAGGCAATTGGCCGGTGCCAAACATAGATTGGGAATTAATCAAAGCCGGCGGCCAGACTTCCCGGTAGCCATGCTCTTGGGTATGTAAATCGAGCATGAAATCGATCAAAGCCCGATTAAGCCTCGATAGGTCGCCGTACAAAACGGCAAAACGGCTGCCACTAATCTTGGCCGCCCTTTGGAAGTCCATTAGGCCCAAGGCCTCGCCCAGCTCGTAGTGGTTTTTCGGTTCAAAGTCAAAATCCGGTTTTTGGCCCCAGATCCTGATTTCTCGGTTATGGCTCTCGTCACCCACCGGAACCGATTGGTCATAAACGTTGGGGATATTTGAAAGAAGCTGATATTGTTCTTCCTCAACCCTAGCCACTTCTGGGTCGATTAATTTAATTTTTTGAGTAAGTTCCCTATTTTGGTTTATTAATTCTTCGGCGTCCTGGCCGGATTTTTTTAAGGCGGCCACTTTTTCGCTGGCCGAATTGCGCTCGGCCTTAAGTTCCTCAACGGTTCTTAATAAATTTCTTCTTTTTAAATCGAGCTCTTCAAAGCCATCCAAGGCCGAGGGGCTTTGACCCCGGCCGGCCAAAACCGTACGCACCAGGGCGAAGTTGTCTCGAACGAATTTCAGGTCAAGCATAGCATCTCCGAAATTTTTTATTTTTTATTTTTCAACTTCAGGGGGGCTTCCAAGCCAAATAATCTTGGAATCTTTGGCCAGCTTTGGGCTAAGCAAAGACAGACCAGAACGAAAGAATTCTAGTAAAATACGATAAAATTTTACCTAAAATTAAGCTATAGCCTTATTTTAAAATGAACTCGACTCTGAGATTTTCCTAAGCCAGAGTCATAATAAGTCATACTGTAATATTAGTCAATAGCTTTTTATGATAATTCAAAGTTTGTTTGATGATTCTCTAGGTTACAAGGTAAAGGCGGTTAAAAAATATGTAACCTAGTCAGGTGGCGGACTCACCTTGACCCTTACTTAAAAGTTATGGGGAATGTTTTTTTAGGCTTAAGAATCAAAATTGGCCACACAGGCCAATAGATTATTAGAGGTCCAATATTTTCCCCAAAAAAAAGCCAAGGCCGAGGCCCCGAGAGCTGGCCTCGGGGCCGGAGAAAGGCTTTTAAGGGGCCTTTAGCGTAAAACGCTGATTTGGCCTTTCTTTCTGGGGGACGGGCGGGGCGGCTGGCCGTCAACGCGGCCCACGCAGACCGAACCGATTAGGCTATGGCTTGGAGGAAAACCCAAGCCGGTTAAATATTTTCGAAAATTGGGCTCGTCGGCGATGGCCCCCAGCTGGTTAATCCAGCAGGAACCCAGGCCCAAACCATGGGCGGCCAACATGATGTTGGACAAGACCAAGGTGCCGTCGTGGATGGGAAAAAAGGAGACCTCGGGATTGACCCCGACTATGATGAAAAGCGGGGCGTTTTCGTAGTTTATGGTATAGGAGGAGTTTGAAACAAAATCCCTGTAGCGGTCAAAGCCGGGCACCTTGGAAGCTTCCTTGACCTGGGCGT
>JAITJP010000266.1 GCA_031278835.1 Deltaproteobacteria bacterium | reverse complement strand
TTGGCCGTCAGGGTGGTGACTTTTAGGGAATAGATTCTAGCCCTTAGTTCCAAGGGGATGGCGAAAGTTTGCCCGGAAACTTGTCCGGTTAAGGGAATTAGTCCCGGGCCCATGGTCATTAAGCCCTTTAAAGCGATCTGACCGTTTTGGTCCAGGCGCCTGGGGCTGGATCTTAGGTTGGGCCAATGGGCGCTTTGATCAAAACTCAACATGGCCCCGGCCAGAGGTTCTGAGTTTTTAAGAAAGGTCAACAAGAGATCGCTTTCGGAATTGGCCGAAAGAATGGCCGGACTGGTTAGAACGGTCAGACTTGAGTCGTAAGCCTGGTCCTGGCCAGTGGCCAGGCCAAGAGCCTGACTTGGCTCATGACTTGGGGCCTGGTTTGGACCTGGAGCTTGGGCCGAGGCTGGGTCAGGCTCAGGGTCGGTCGGGGCGGCCGAGGACTGGCCAGAGGCCAGTTCTGAGGAACCGGCCTGGTCAGGGTTCTGGGCTTTGGCCTGGCGGGGCTTGGCTTGGGGGCGAAGAACTTTTAAGAAAGAATTTAAGTTAATCTGGCTAGCCACTTGGGGCAGGAGATCATCGACATAACTATCCCGGCAGCCGGAAATAACCACAAATAGCAGTAAAACGGCCAAAAAGTTTAGTAAGTAAGAGCGGCTGGTTTTCGCTTTGGCCGCGAGCTTTACTTTTTTGGGGAGTTTTTCTTGGCTCGATTGGTTAACTTTTTCCGGGAGTTTGACCAATTGATTTAATTGGGCAGTTTTTACGCGATTGGATGAATCGATCGCCCCTGGGTTTGAATTCAAAAGGCCTTGGTCGGCGGATGATATTTGGCCAAAGGGTACCAATTTCTTCGGCCTTAATGAGATATTTGGTGCTGACAAAATAAGTCCTCCTAACCGGCGCTTAAATTACCGTTTGTTTCTGGCCGCCGGCCTTGACCTGGAAACGACCCCTTGGCCGGGGTAAACTAAATTTTATTTTTAAAAAAAATTTATTTTTAATTTTTTATGGTTTTCAGTAAATACTCTTTAAAATTGACACGTCTTTTGGCCATGGGCTTAGCGGCCCATGGCCATGGACGCCTTTTACCTAAGTAATGATGGAGATTTATGTACTGACCTGGGGCCTAAGTGCGCTTTTGGAAAAATTTCACCAGATTTTTCCTGAGCTTTAAGCCCTGAGCTTGGAAGGCCCGGCGATTGCCGGGAACTGGAGGTTTTGGATGGGCACCGCCGGACCATTGGCCCGGAACTCGCGTGTGTTAAATTTTTTTTTAAGTCGGCTTTTTCTGCCGCTTTGGGTTGAAAGGCTTTACGGCCTAAGATTTACGACCTTGCTTTACCCTTTTGCTTTACAGCCTTGGCGATAGGCCGTAAGGGTCATCGAACATGGAACACATGTTTTTGAGATAGACCTGGTCGCCTAGGATAGACTTGGCCTCTTCCATGGATTTGTCAAAAATCTCCCGTAGAGCCTCGTCAAGATCCATGCTGGAGCAGGGCTCAAAGGAAGTCTTGTAGAGTTCCAGTTCAACCTGGCGAAGGTTTTCCGGATTGGCTAAGCTCATATGGGAGAGGATCTTATCGAAGACCCGGCCGCGCTTGGTGGCCATGACGTGGCCGCCGATCTCGGTAAGGCATTGTTTTCTTTCCAGTTTGTTTACGCCACCGTTTACGGATTTAAGGCTCATGATGCCCTTGGAGGAGAGTTCCGCGGCGATGGCCCAAATGGTTGGATCGTAAGGCGACTTTAAGAAAGAATCGTAGTCTTTGGTCTTGAGGTTATTGAGCAGCCGACTGATGGGTTCCGAGTGAATTCTTTTGACTTCCTCGGGGGTCAGGGCGATTTTTATGGACTGATAGCCCTTTTGACTCTTTCGGGTGTAGCTGATGACCTCGCTTAAGGGGTTAACTTCTGGGGCCTCTTTGGCTTTGGAGCCTTTTTTGCCCGATTGGCCGGCCCGTTTACAGATAAGGGCGAAGAGGGTTTTGGCCGGCTCGGTCAGGCAGTTTAGGTCTTTGGGGTCAAAAACCCTTATGGATGGTCCTTGAAGCCTGGGCCGATAGGCTAGGTCAGTCACCCTAGTGTCATTGGAATAGACCGGCACGGGCTGAAGGTCCAAACTCTCAAAAGGCCAGTTTATGTAACCTTCCATGAAGAGATACTCCAGCCAATAAAGGGTTTCCGAGACCGACAATTCGTGTTTTTGCTGAGCGGCAGCGGCCAGGCCCAGGATATCAAAGGGTTCGGTTTCTTTTTCAACGGCGGTGATGGTGTAGAGTTTTTTTCCTTCCACCTGGGCGTGGACCTCAAAAAAGTCTTCATCGATTTCAAAAAAACTGAGGATTCTTTTGGCCTCGGCTTCCTTAACCACGAAACTGGCTTTGTTAAGCCAGTTGGGCGACCTAAGGGTGCCAAAGGACAAGCCGTATTTGCCTATGTCGTAAAGGCCTTCCTCTAGCGGAAATGACTCAACCTTAAGGACGATGGGGCGCTTTTCCTCGGGACATTCTTGGATCTCGCGGTAATGGGATAAAACGTTAAGAACCGGAGACATGCTGGTGGAAAAAGGCAGATCCAAGCCCAGCTCCTTGAAAAAATATTCCATGATGGTTTCGGCTTGGTTTTGTAAGCTCAACCTGGCTTCCTGGAAGTTGGCCAAGTTCCAATTTAAGGGCTTGGCCCCCTTTAAAGCGCTTTCCACCCCTTGAGGCCGAAAGTCGGTTAAGGTGGCCATGAGGCCAAATTTTAGATTCAGGGCTTTTTTGAGCCTTAAGGCCAAGGCCTCCATTTGCAGCCCCGGAGGGTAAACGAAGGTCACTTCCCTTAAGATGTCTAACCCGGCCTGAAGGCTTTTTAAAAGCTCGATTTGGGCCTTATTGGGCAAGGGTAGACTTTTTTGGTCTTGGGGATAGTCTAAGGCCACCCCAAGGGGCCAATCGCTCAGCCTCATCGGGCCGGCCATAACCGTGTCGTTTGGGCCGGCGACTTTCCTGACCTTGTCCATTAGCTGTTTGCCCCAGACTATGTAGACAACATTTCTTTTAACTCGACGCATTTGACTTACCTTTATAGGTTTATGGGTTTAAGTTTTTTTTCGCAAAAAAACCAAAATTAACCAAGAAAAAATCGCCTTTTTTGATCCTCCGGCTGGCCCAAAAACAAGCCAACCGGAGGGTTAAGGTTATTTTTTTCTGGCCTGGCTTATCTCATGGTGGGCCTGGGCCCATCAGGGTTGGGATTTTCTTCGGAATCTTCGGTCTCGTCGGGATTAAGCTTGGTTTCTTTATTGGTCAAACCCAATATTTCCCTGACGTTCTCGTGCATTTGTTCCCCTTCATCCCGGACCAGTTGATTTTCCTCCTCGGTCAACGCGGGATTGGGTTGATAGGGCACGGAACCTATCAGCACATGGTTTCTTAGAAAACTTTCGGCTTGCACAAATTCCGCTTTGAACCTGCGCTTTGCCGATCTGTTTTTCCTAATGGCTTCCTCCACGCCCATTTCTTTACCAGTGTCTTGGGCACTGGTTGGGCCAGTGTCTTGGCCACCGGCTGGGTCAGTTTTTAGATTTCTTTTTCGCATGGCTATTTGTCCTACTCCTTTTCCAGCGATTTCCTCCTTGGGCTCGAACCTTTCATGGGCGATCTCATTGGGAGTAGTTTCTCTGGGGTTATTTTGGTCAAGTTGGGGCTCCGGGGTTATAGAGCCTTTGACCGTGGGTTGACCCCGATTGGCGATTTTTTGGTTAAGTCCAATCAGATCGGCCTCGGTGGGCAAAGTCCTGGGCAGGCCATCTTTGACCAAGAGGCGCTGATTAAACTGAGCCTTGAACTCTTGGGCTTGATACTTACGAAGCATGGGGGTATCCATGCGGCCCAGTGAGTAAGCGAAATCACTGGCGTTTTGTTCGTCTTTGAAAGTATTCAAGAGTTCCAAGGTGCCTCGTTTGAGAACCCCGTAGCCTTTGGGGATCTCGTTAGCCTCGGCTAAACGTATCTCCTTTAACTCGACTCCGGCCAAGGTGACGATGTTGTTTTTCTGGACCTTTCCGTCCAGGCCGCCGTTAACCAGGGGTAAGTAATCGTAAGTCATTTCGTCGTCGCCTTTTCTGCGAAAGACATAGCCGTCGTAGTCAAGCTGTTTTCCGGCGTCGATTATCAAAAGCAGACTATTGTTGACGCTGACCTCGCGGCGATTCCAATCGGGTTTTCTGTTACTTGTCTGCAAATTCTTTATGAGATTTAGCTGATAATCGCAGACCCTTTTGGTTTCCATCAAAAAACGAGAGAAAGAATCATCGGCGGCCCAAGAAGTGCCCAGGGCGTCAACGCAGATGCCTTTAACCCTATCCCACCGGCTAACCCCGCTTAAATGCAGGCCTGGCCGACATAGGGAGATGACGATTCTATTGACCGTTTTTAGCCTAAGCTCATCCGAGGAAATCATCTCCGGGTCAGAAGGATCGACCAAAGCTTCAAGCTCGTCTTCCAATAGCCCTTCAGCCGGGCTCTCGGAGCGAGCCTTTAGCTCTCCATGGGCCATCTGGTCAGACAAAATCCTGGCCTGGCGGTTATCTTCCATAACCCGCTGGATATCATTAAGTTCCTTGATATCCATGAGCTTTGTCGGTATAGGCGTCACCTTTACATCGCCTCTAAGGTAATTTTTTCTGGGCTCTAAGCTCTCATCAGTTTTCTGGCTTTGATCAACTTTTTCCGCGACTTTCTTTTTACGACCCCTTTTCTTCCCCCAGGGCTTTTTCTCCCCCCCGGCTCCATCGGCCTTTTCCGACAAGGTTTCAGTCGCTTTTTCGGCGCTACCAAGTATTTGGATCCTTACCGTTTTTTCCTGGCCAGCTTTGGCTTTATTTTCCGGTTTTTTGGCTTGTTCCGGTTTTTTGGCTTGCTCTGGTTTGGCTTGGTCGGTATTGGTTTTTTGACTTGGCCCTACCGCCTTTTTCTTTTTTCTTCTGACTTTCTTGGAATTTAGCTCTTCCTCGGTCATGGTATAGGCCGCTCCAGACCAAGGCCCATTGGGTCTTTGGGGCACCGGGCTTTTTTCTTCAACCGGAGCTTTTTCTTCAACCGGGGTTTTTTCTTCTTGCCCTAAAGGGTCTTTGGCGGCCAGGGCTCGGCGATTTTGACGATCCTTTCGCTTTTCGGCCGCGATTTCCCATACTT
>JAITJP010000238.1 GCA_031278835.1 Deltaproteobacteria bacterium | reverse complement strand
TTGGCCGTGCCCTGCCTACTGTTGGGATGTTTGTCCTTTTTAAGCCGTGGCCAATACGGGGAAATCGAGTTTAATCTAACCTTCCAAAATATCAAGCGCCTTTTCGGGGTGACCACTTTTGGCTGGAGTCCGGCTTTTTTCTATATCATGGTCCGGAGCCTTTGGGTGGCTTTCGTCACCACGGTTTTGTGCGTCATTCTGGCCTACCCTTTAGCCTTTCATATCGCCACCCGGCCCAGAAAACAACGAGTTTACTGGCTGATCCTACTGGTCATTCCCTTTTGGACCAACGTCGTGGTTAGGGCCTACGCTTGGCTACTCATCTTGGGCCCAAATTTACCCCCGGCCAAAATCTTGGCCTTGATTGGCCTTTTAAACCAAGGCGATCCCCTCTACCCAGGTTCCCTGGCCGTCTACCTGGGCATGGTCAGTACTTTTTTGCCCTTTATGGCCCTGCCCCTTTATTCGAGCGTGGATCGCTTTAATTGGGAGATCTTTGAAGCGGCCAAGGATCTCTACGGATCTCCTTGGTTAATTTTCAAGGTGGCCATCTTGCCCCAAACCAAACCCGGACTTTCCGTGGGGGTCATAGTGACCTTCGTTCCGGCCATGAGCATGTTTGTCGTGACCGACATTCTGGGCGGGGCCAAGACCATGCTCATTGGAAACGTTATCCAACAACAATTCACCCAAGCCAGAGACTGGCCTTTCGGGGCGGCCCTGTCCGGGGCTTTAATGATCTTTACTTTGCTGGCCATGGCCATATTTCGAAGGCGAAGCAAGTTTGGCGATGAAAGTAACGATATATTTCTTACGAAATTTAATTAATTAAAAACTTAAAAATATTACGAAAAACCACCCAGCTTAGGAATATTAATGAAATATATAAAGCCCCTCATAGCCGTCGTGGCCTTTTTAGGCATGTTTTTAATGTACCTACCCTCCGTGGCCGTGGGCATATTTTCCGTAAACGACGCCATTTTCGGACTGGCCTGGCGCGGTTTTACCTTAAAATGGTACGAAAGACTTTTTCAAAACGAGTACATCATCGAGGCGGCCTTAAACACCCTGATCGTGGCCACCCTCTCCACCATCATCGCCACGGTCTTGGGCACGGCCTTGGCCATAGGGCTTTACCGTTCGCCTTGGCCGGCCTCGATGCAAAGGTTCTTTGACCAGGTCATAAATCTACCCGTGGTCGTGCCAGACATCATCATGGCCGTGGCCCTGGCTTTGGCCTTTAACGTCCTTAGGATGGTCTCAAAAATCTTTGACATGGGCATGGTGACTTTAATCGTGGCCCACGTGACTTTCCAAATTTCCTTTGTCACCTTGGTGGTCAAAAGTCGCTTAGATAGCCTCGGTAGCGATTTGGACGAAGCGGCCTTTGATCTTTACGCCACGACCTTTTTTCGCTTCCGTAAAGTAACCCTGCCCTTAATTTTTCCCGGAGTCGTGGCCGGGGCCATGTTGGCCTTTACCCTGTCCCTGGACGATTTTATTATTAGTTTTTTTAACCACGGCCCTGAATCAATCACCCTGCCTATCTACGTTTACGCCGCCATAAAAAGGGGCCTGACCCCAGAAATCCACGCCCTCTCCACGGTCATGTTGATTCTGACGGCCATCCCGGTCATTGTCATCGAAAGAATAACCAGAAAATTTTAAGCCCCTGGCCCGAAAGGGTCGAAGGGCTAAAATTTTTTTTCTGGCTAGACTTGATTTTTAAGCCCTGAAGCTTATTGGCCGCTTAAGGTCTGCCTGACCCACTCCAGACGCTCGAGGGGGAGGCCTTGGGGGATGGTGCAATCGGCCCCAATGATGACCCCCAGCCGCCCGGCCTCGGCCACCAGTTTTTTGGTAAAATCGACCACCTCACTTTTTTGGCCAATCTCCAAGACACTGCCCTTGGTATTGGGAAAACCGCCCAAAACGGCCTTGCCCGGGAAAAACTTTAGGCCCTGGGCCAAGGGAAACTTTTCCACGTTAACGGCCCAGCTAAATATGGAAGCCGGGTAATCTCGGTAAAGTAAGAAATTGTTTCTAACACCCTCATAGCCGCAGATATGAAGGATGCTTTGGCCGCCCATTTCCTTAGTGGTCTTTAAAAGGTTAATCTCGCCCGGGGCGAGGCGCTCCCAGTAAAGCCAGTCACCCAGGCGACCAAGGTCCGGATTTTGAACCGACAGATACAAGCCATCAACCCCACCTTCCTTGACAATGGCCTGGACCAGGGTATTTAGCCCCGAATTTAGGCGCTCCAAGGCCGATAAGGTGACCTTTTCGTCTTGGTCCAGCCACTCCAGGAGAGCCTTTCGCCCAATCATGAAACGCAAGGTCGTGGAGGCGCTAAAGATATTGTAAAAATAAAAGGTCTCAGGCTTCATTTGAGTGACCCTCTGGGCCAGCTTAACCTGATCCCGAATCCAGGGATGCTCGGCCCCAATGGGCTGAATCAATTCCAGATCAGCCTGGCATTTTATGGCCCTGGCCCCTCCGACCAGTGGGTAGGTAAAGTAACCATCGGTCATGATCTTGACCAGATCGGGCTTGAAGTTTTCGATATATTCCTGATGCCCTTTGATGTTGCGCTCCAAAAGGCTCTGGTCAAATAGGCCCTCACCCATCTCAGAATCGCTTAAAAAATGAAACCAAAAACCCACCGGCACTCTGGGCACGGCTTGGCCGGCCAAGACTTTTTCCACCAGTTCCCTGTCGTTCATAAAAAAAACCTCCAAACCAAAAAAAATTTTTTTTCCCCTAGCGATGGTTAAGATACAACTTAAAGAAGCTGGTTTCAATAGCCAAAAACCGGCTCAAAGTCAAGGGCCGGGAAAAAGCCGCCCCTGACTCTAGGCGGCTCTCAAAAGGCCCGGGCCCGGCCCGATCTTAGGCTAATTAAATCAAAGCTAAAAGAAACTTAAAAACTCTTAAGGGCTATTGATTAAAAATTTGTAATTTTTTTTTTATTTTTTAGGCTTAATTTT
>JAITJP010000183.1 GCA_031278835.1 Deltaproteobacteria bacterium | reverse complement strand
ATCGGCCTTATGGCCAAGGGCTTGCTCGACCGTGTCCGGGTCTATTCCCGGCCCGGAAAAACCTCCGCCAGAGTTAAGCTCATTGGGGCCTTGAAAACCATCTTGGGCCAAGCTGACCTGGGGGGAAACCGCCACCACCAGAGCAAAAAAGACTATCATCAAAGCGACTTTCAACATAAGACTACCTCCATAATGACAAAAAAAATGACCGGTTAAATGATAAAGACCCATGGGAACAAACCAAAAAGCTGCCCTTGTCAACTTAAGTATAGGTCAATTTAAAATATTATGCCAGTATTTTTCTTTGGAAGCCTAATAAGGCCCGGCCCGTGGCCAGAGGGCCCTTTGACCAGGGCCCGGGTAAGCGAGAATAGCCAGAGAAAATTTTTATTTTTTAATAAAAATTGAAGTAAGTTAATATTATCTTTTTTAATACGATTGATCTAGAAAAATAACCTAAAATTTTGTTTATTTTAGAGATATCTTTATGGTCAATTATGTTTTCGGGAAATAAATAGTTACCAGCCTAAATGAGCCTGGCCAGGGACCCAGGGCCCCCTTAATTCTGGCTAGGCTAATGGTCAGCCCTGGGAGCCAATATCCCTTAGCCATAAACATTTATAAAAAAAACCCCATGGAAAAGGGTCTTTCCATGGGGCGGGGGAAAATTTTAAGATCTTTTTAGTGAAAAAAGGGCTAAGGCGGGCAAAAGGGAAGCCCTAGACGACCAAGTTACGTTCTTTTACCTCGGTTAGGCATTTTTGTAAAAAGCCCTCAAAAGTCATGGTGCCCAGATCGCCGCTTTTTCTGGAACGAACGGCTAAGCTATTGGCTTTGAGCTCGTCGTCGCCCACCACCAGCATGTAGGGGACTTTTTGGCTTTGGGCTTCCCGTATCTTGTAGCCGATCTTTTCGTTACGATCGTCCACGGTGACCCGTAAAGCCTGGTCTCTGAGCTTGGCGGCCAGATCCTGGGCATAGTCGTTGATCCGATCGGTGATGGGCAGGATTCTAACCTGTTCCGGGCTAATCCACAGGGGTAAGGCCCCGGCGTATTTTTCAATGAGCAGGGCCAGGGTGCGCTCGTAACAGCCAATACTGGTGCGGTGGATGACGTAGGGATTTTTCTTCTTGCCGTCAAAATCCGTGTAGACCAGGTTAAACTGCTGGGCCAGGAGAAAGTCGATTTGGATGGTGATTAGGGTATCTTCTTTGCCGAAAACGTTTTTTATCTGGAGGTCAAGCTTGGGGCCATAAAAGGCCGCCTCGCCCACGGCTTCGGTGTAATCGATATCGATCTTATTGAGAATAGCCCGCATGCGGTCTTGAACGTTTTCCCACTGCTCTTTGTCGCCAATGTATTTTTCTTTTTTGTGTTCGTCCCACAAGGAAAAGCGATAGGTGACGTCTTCAAAAAGGCCCAGGGCCTTAAGCATGTAGATGGCCAGCTCCAAGCAGCCCCGAAACTCATCTTCGAGTTGATCGGGCCGGACCAGTAAGTGGCCCTCGGAGATGGTAAACTGCCTGACCCGGATCAGGCCATGCATCTCGCCGCTGGACTCGTTTCTAAAAAGCTTCGAGGTCTCGTTGTAACGAAGGGGCAAGTCTCGGTAAGATCTAGCCTTGGCCAGATAGGCCTGAAACTGAAAGGGGCAGGTCATGGGCCGCAGGGCCAAGACCTCGGAATTATCGTCAAGATCGGGCTGGCCAATGATGAACATGCCGTCGCGGTAATGTTGCCAGTGCCCGCTGATCTTGTAGAGATCGCTTTTGGCCATAAAGGGGGTCTTGGTCAGTAAATAGCCCCTTCTCTCTTCCTCGTCTTCCACGAAACGTTCCAAAATTTGAATGACCTTGGCCCCGTTGGGTAAAAGTATGGGCAAACCCTGCCCGATGACTTGACTGGTGGTAAAGTATTCCAGCTCTCGGCCAAGTTTGTTGTGATCGCGCTTTTTGGCCTCTTCCATTTGCTTTAAATACTCATCCAGCCGCTCCCGGTTATCAAAGGCCGTTCCGTAGACCCGGCAAAGCATGGTCTTGGAACTGTCGCCTCGCCAATAGGCTCCGGCGGTGCTAAGCAAAGAAAAGGCCTTGACCTGGCCGGTATGATCCAGGTGGGGTCCGGCGCACAGATCGACGAAATCGCCTTGCTTGTAAAAGCTAATGGCTTCACCCTCGGGCAGAGCTTGAATCAGCTCAAGCTTATAGGGCTGGTCTTTCATGAGCTCCAAGGCCTCCGACCTGGGCAGCTCGAAACGCTCTATCCGATAGCGGGCCTTGACGATTTTTTTCATCTCGTCGGTGATGGTCTTAAGATCTTCTTGAGTGAAAAACTCCGGGACTTCAAAGTCATAGTAAAATCCCGTGTCGATACTGGGACCGATGGCCAATTTCGCTTGGGGAAATAGGCGTCTCACCGCTTGGGCCATGACATGGCTGGCGCTATGTCGTAAAACCTCAAGATCTACCGAATACGCTTCTTCTGACATGTAAAAAGCTCCAATAAACTAAATAAAACTAGTAAAGACTCAAAAAAAAGATATTTTGAGTCAAATTAGCCGCGGGTCAGACCAAAAAGTCCAAAGCCGCGGCCACCAGGCCCACAAAGGGCGATAGGATTAAGTTCCGAGGCGGCTAAAAAAAACAGCGCCCCTGGGCTCATTAAGCCCCAGCCTGGCCCTTTAGCCTTTCCTGGCCGCTTGGCC
>JAITJP010000169.1 GCA_031278835.1 Deltaproteobacteria bacterium | reverse complement strand
GCGGCCAGGCGATAGTATTTGGCGGCCTGGGCGAAATGTTTACATACCCCTCGCCCTTCATTTAAGGCATCCCCCAACTTATATTGAGCCTCAACATCGCCTTGATCGGCGGCCAGGCTCCAGTAGGCAACGTCTTGACCCGGGGTTCTTTTAAGCCCATCTCTAAAGTCAGTCATACAAACAGCCTATTTTGTTCTGGGCCTCAGCAGACTCATTTTTGGCCGCCCTGGTAAGATAGTTGAAAGACTCGATTTTGTCCTTAAGTTCGGCGGAACTGGCCGGTTTTAGATTTTTTAAAAAAATATGTTTCATGATACTCATTTTGGAAAATAGCAAAAAAAAATAAATTTTACTTATTTAAGTAAAAGCTTAGCCGGGTATTTTTCTAATGGGTTTTGCCCCTTAATTTCGCGGAGTTTGTGCGCCCCTTGTGTCTGGTCTGGTTTCTTGGCCAGGCGAAAAAACTTTACGGTCGGGGCTTAGTCGTTTTCGCCGTCTTGGCCATCAAAGTTAGCTTGACCAAGATTTACCTGAGCCTCGGCTTGGTCTTGCGAGGCGGCCAGTTCTTTGGCTTTTTTGTCTTTTTCGACTTCATAGTTAGCTAAACCAAGCATAAATTTAGCATCGGGATGGCCTTGCTCGGCGGCCAGGCCAAGGTATTTGATAGCCTGGTCGATATTTTTTTCTAGGCCATGGCCATAAAAGTAAGCAATACCAAGAATTAACTGAGCCTCGGCATGGCCTTTATCGGCGGCCAGGCCAAAGAATATAAGGCCCTTGGCGATATCTTTATCGATTCCATAGCCTCGCAAGTAGAGCTGACCTGTGCGGAAGAGCGATTCTGAGACATGATTTGAGTCGTTTTCATCCAAACTCTTAGTGGGCCTGGCCTTTTTTGGATTTTTTAAAGAATTGTTTTTCATGATACTCATTTCGAAAAATAGTAAAAAAATGTTACTTATTTAAGTAAAAGGTTAGCCGCGTATTTTATTTAGTTTTTTGGTCCGTAATTTCGCGGAGTTTTTGCGCCCCTTGAGCCTGGTCTGGTTTCTTGGTCAGGCCCCAAAATTTTACGGCCGGGCTTTAGTCGTTTTCGAGGTCTTGGCCATCAAAAGTCTGCTTGACCAAGATTTACCTGAACCTCGGCTTGACCTTGCTCGGCGGCCAGGGGCCAGTCTTTGACCACCAGGCGGCAGTCCATTTAAAGCTCTAGGCCTTCATGGTGAGCTTTATCAAGATTTATCCGAGCCTCGGTATGGCCTTTATAGGTGGCCAGGCCATAGTCTTTAACGTCCTGGTCATAGGCTTTGACGATTTCTCTTACGGCCTGGTAGGCCTGATCGAAGTGAAAATGGGCCTCAAAGTTACCTTTTCATCGACCATGTCGTAGCCTTAAAATTTCCTGACTAGTTTTTTTCTCTCCTTGGCGTTCTTTGGTAAGCTTAACTTAAAGGGCAAAGAACCTTATCGTTACCTTTTAACATAAGCCTGTGCAAGGGCTTATTCCTCGGACAAGCGCCAGTATTTAAAGGCATAAGCTGATCTTTTGCAATAACCACACCGTCATGTATCTCACTTTTTTTTCACAGTAAGATTAATTCTCCACAGACATTTGTGGAGTAGGCTTTGTTTATAGCTGGATCCAAGACAAAAAGCAAGAAAAAAATTAAAAGGAAACTAAAAAAAATCTAGGGGCGCTTATGTCCCATGAGTCAAAATCGGTTAAAAGCCATATGTCCTGGGCATTATTAAAAAAAAAAGCCATAGACACACGATTTTGGAAATTACCATAAAGTCACAGAAAGACCCATAAAAAAAATGTAGTTTTTAGGCGGCCATGACCATTTTGGCCGCCTAATCCATCCTGTCAAGGAATGATCGGCTTAACCCATTGATAATTCAGGTATTTTCGGAGCCTTGGCCGAGTCATGGCCGGCAAAACCCGAGGTTAATAAAACCCTTTCATTAATAAATTCCTATGTTTGTCACTCTGGAGGACGACATATGTAAGTGTCAGCAAAAAATAAAATTCAGGGCCCTTAGACAATAATGGGAGCCGAGCCTTTTTTTCGGCCGGCAAAACGAGAATATCGAGGCGCTATAGAGATTATCGATAAAAATTAAGATTTAAGTATGGGAGTTTATATAAGCCCTTGGCGCCGCGGCTTAGGACAAGTAGTTTTTAGCCCCTTTTGGCCAACATTAAGGAATCAACAGGTCATGAAATCAACTTCATTAAACCAAGGCATAGCCAAGTTTTTGCGCGGTTCTATTATGACGGCGCCCGGCAAAGAGACCATGGCCAATAATGGCGCCTTAGGCTGGTTTCATTATTTAGCATGATTGAGATAAAGCAATGGCAAATATAGGTAATTCTAGTTTTTCTGGGGGCAGATCCAGAAAAGACAAACACACTGACCTCTTAGAGATTTTCTGCTCAGGCTTGATTTGGACTTGGTTAAGCTTTAGTCCCTTTCTCAGGTACTATTCCCAAGGAACTTTAAGCTAATCGGCCCTTGTATCTAGGGCAAGATCGATTCTATTTTTGACCTAAACTAGATGCTTGGCTGTGATAATAGCCGATTTTTTGTTTAGGTATTAACAAATTATAGATAAATATTTAATATATTTGTGATATTTATTTAAATTCTCACTAGTAATATTTTACCTAACAATATGATTAGACTTATTTGAGACTGGTAGCTTTTTAGTATTGTTTGACCCTTGACCTTTAAACTTGGACGGGCTAGTATGGCCTTTAGCCATTATTCTATGGCTAATTGTAGAGTTATTATTAATTTTTATTAATTTATAAAGTAAATAAGTCCCTCATGAGTAAGTAAAGTCGGGCCAACTCTCATAGGTTTGTGGCCAGAATGACTTTTATAATTCATGGGGCCATAATTTTGAATCCGTCTGAACCGCTGGGGCCCTAGCCGGCCAAAAGGCCGGCTCCGGCTCCAAGGACGGGACAAAGGCTTTTGTCGTTAATGAAAAACTCATAGGATAATTAGGCCATTGGTTGGAAATTTATGAAAGGTTAAAAGTAGACGGTAGTTAAGTGTGTTGTGTTTAGAGAATTATTAGTGTCTAAATGGCTAGATCTGGTAAGGAGGGCTATATTTTTTAGATTATGGTGAATATTTGAAGAAGGATTTGGGGGGTGGTTTTGATTGGTTAGGCAGTTTTGATGTTTTATGAGTAAAAATATATTTAATAATTTAAGTTTGACTTATAAATTATCTAGAATTATCGGTAGATACGGACGGTCATGGAAATTTTTTGGATAAATGGGCCAGCTCTTGCGTCAGCGGACTAACTTGTATACAATATGCAGATGACCACAGGTGGTTGCGGTATCTTGGCGCGTTTGTGGAGAGAAGAGCGCATCCAAGGGAAGATTGTCCCTTAATTTGGCCTCCGGAAAGATGCTTTTTTTTATTCATGATTTCCCACGCTTAGCTTAATTGGTACAGGGAGCCTGGAAAAAGAGCGCAATTTCGGGAGACAAGCTTAGGCTTTTGGGGCTGGCCTAGGGCCCGGCTGGCCTTTATTTGTCGCTTCATAAAAAAATGCTATTATTGTTAAGTAAGAATATGAATTTGCGCAATATTGTTTCTAAATAGTTATTAGATTATTTTTTAATTTTTTTTCGTAAAGTTCTAGGCTTATTTTTGTTTTTATCTAAAAACTTAGATTGTAATAATTGTTATAAATTGTATATTAAATTAATGATTATTTACTTAACCCTATTGATAAAGCTAAAAATTTTTTATTCCACCTAAATAGCCGCCCTGGGGAGTTTTTTGTGGAGTATTGGTTTGGCCTTTGGCCTGGAAACCTGCCGCCCCTTGGCCTGTTGGGCAAGCCCTTTGATTGGGTCTGGCCCGGGTCAGGGCCCCGGTCAGACCAAAGGTAAAAGTCACCCTGAAATCTTGGAGGAGAAACAAGATTTTTAGGGACTAAGAGCCCCTTTGGGCCAGGATAAGGAGAGCCTAATAAGCCACTAGAGAGTTGAATTGGGTGTGTTTTCACTCTGGAATCGAGCTTAAGGCTATTTTTTGTTTTGTTTAACTATACTCAACCTTGATAGATTAAATTTTTAGTCTAATAATTAAAAAAAATATATAAAATCGGCTAATGGGCAAATTTAGCTGTAATGGGCTCTTGTTTAAGCCTAGTTGGTTTTTTTGTCCGCTAATGGCCGGCTCGCTTGGCGGGCGGTTACCCCGGTCACTGGCGTTTGTCGCCTCGGTTTTCCAATGCGATTTTAGGTGCTTAAAATGAAAAATGTCAGACTGTCGGGCCTGGCCATCCTTTGTTGGGTTATGGTCGCGGTCCTTGTGATTCCTACCTGCGGCTCGTCCACCGGGCGAGATTCCACCATTGGGCGGCAAGCCTCCCAGGTGGCCAGGGAGGGACGCTCCTCGGGCGGTCAAAAATATTACCAATTGGGGCCTCAATTTGAGGAGAAACTCGATCAGATGGTTGGCCAGGAGATCATGGCCCTGGCCGGACACCGCGAGGACATGCCTTTGGAACTTAATCAAGAAGTCCTGGTTAATCTAAGATATTTTTTAAACGACGCTCGGGGCTTTATGATTCGCTCGCTGTCTCGTGGCCAAAAATACATTCCAATGATGAAGGCCATATTACGCCAAAAGGGTTTGCCCGAAGACTTGGTCTACATGGCCTTAATTGAAAGCGGCTTTAGGACCGAGGCCGTTTCCCACGCCAGCGCCGTGGGCCCTTGGCAGTTTATAGCTTCCACTGGACGAAATTATGGTCTGGTCATAAACGAATACATTGACGAGAGAATGGACCCAGTCAAATCCACCTACGCCGCCGCCGATTATCTCATAGCCTTACACGACATGTTTAATTCTTGGCCCCTGGCCATCGCCGCTTACAATACCGGTGAAGCCAAAATCATGCGGGGCATGAAAGATCCCAACACTGATAATTATTGGGACATGGCCAAAAGGGAAGGCTTTTTGGCCAACGAAACCAAAAGATACGTGCCCAGTTTTCTGGCCGCGGCCATCATCTCAAAAGATCCCCAAGCTTATGGCTTGGAAATCGAATCTAGCCCCCCGGACGCCTGGGAGGACGTCATCGTCCCTGAACCGCTGGCCCTTTCCGTGGCGGCGGAACTCTCGGGCAGTAATTTGGAGCGTCTTAAAGAAT
>JAITJP010000057.1 GCA_031278835.1 Deltaproteobacteria bacterium | reverse complement strand
GGATACCTTTAGTGACGCCTTCATGTTTACTTGCTTTTCCAAGACCCCGGCCTTGTCGCCAACCGGAGAAGTCAAATCCTTTGATCGTCAAGGCGACGGCACCCTTTTGGGCGAAGGGGTGGGCCTGGTCATCTTAAAAAGGCTGGTGGAGGCCCAAAGGGACGGCAATCGCGTCTACGCCATCATTGACGCCGTGGGCGGATCCTCAGACGGCAAAGGCGTGGCCATCTTCGCCCCCAAGATGGAAGGCCAATACAAGGCCATCGAGGCCGCCTATCAAGAAGCCGGCTGGACCCCGGATGAAGTCGATCTGGTCGAGGCCCACGGAACCGGCACGGCCGTGGGCGACGAGGTGGAACTCTCGGCCTTGTCGGCCTATTTTAGCCAAAACAGTAAAAGCCAAAGCCATCCGGCTAGTCCCAAAGCCCCCTGGTGCGCCTTGGGTTCGGTCAAATCGCAAATTGGGCACGCCAAGGGAGCGGCCGGGGTGGCCGGATTAATTAAGGCCATCTTGGCCTTGCGTCACAAGGTTTTGCCGCCCACCATCAAGGTCAATAGCCCCTTGGAGACCTTAACCAAAGACGGGGTGCCCCTTTATTTAAACGAACAGGCCCGGCCCTGGCTAAGCGCGCCCGGACGAATCAGAAAGGCGGCCGTTTCGGCCTTTGGCTTTGGCGGCAGTAACTACCATTGTCTCTTGTCCGAGTACCCCGAGCCCAAGCCCCTGGACTTAAGCTTGGAACACTTGGTGCCCATCTCGGGCCAAAGCCTGGCCGAGCTCTCGGAAAAACTCACTAAACTCCTTAATCTAAAGGCTTCCAAGAAAGAAGCCCCTCATAAAAACTTAGGCCCCAAAGAGCAGGCCCTGGGCTCCGAGGACGAGGAATCTCTAATCGAGGGCACCAATCAACCCTTTGTTTATCAAAAATCCCTAAGCGGGGTTATGGACTCTGATTTAGACGCCTTAAACCGTGATTTTATAGCTAAGTTTGATGAAAATCATAACTATAGGCTTATCGCCAAGGGAACGGTGGCCGAGATCATGAGCCAAGCCCAGACCCTCCTGGAAAAGATCGGCCATGGTCAATTTGAAGAAACTTTCTTAGACTTTAGCGCTGCTTATGGACCTAAAGCCTCTGACAATCTGCATTTGTCTTTCTCTAGTGGTTTAATTTTAGATAATATTAAAGATCAAGACTTGATTACTGCTCTGGGTAAACAAATTTTGGATCTTAGTTTGGTTTTCCCAGAGGCCTTTGAACTTTTAAACGCGGCCGATGCACTGCGCCAGGAATACCAGCTCTCAAACCACTCCCTGGGTTTAATCTACTCGCCGCCGGTTCATTCGCCCAAAGACTTTCAAGACGAGCTAAAAAAAGCCGCCCAAAGCCCAGTCTTTCAAACTTTTACCTTTACCCTTTACCAGACCATCCTAACGGCCCTGTTAAAAAGATTCCAAGTGCCCTTAAGCCAGGTCACTGGTCAGGGCCTGGGCCTTTTAACGGCCCGCTTCCATGAGGGCCTTTTTAGTATCGAGGAGGTCCTGCGCTTGGCCCTGGACCTGGCCCTTGATGAGCAAATTAGCCGCGATTTTGAGGCCGCCCAAAAGGCCAAAAGCCTAGACAAAAGCCCGGCTTCGGCCGAGCCCCCAGAGGCTAGCCCGGCGGCTCTGGCCTCAGAAGCCTGGCCCAAGCCCGACTCAGAAACTGGGCCCAAGCCCGACTCGGAAACTGGGCCAAAAAAAGAGGCCGCCAGCAAAAGCCCCGATCCGCCCGACACGCCCGGTGAAGAGATTTTTAACGAAATCTTTTTTAAACAGGCCATGGCCAATAAGGGCCAGATCCTAGACGACCATGATGATTTACTCTTTTTTGCTAATGGCCCTGAGCCGGCCTCGGAGCCAAAATCCCTTGATCCTGTTAATTTAGCCCAAAATGAGGCCAATAGTGAGGCCAATGACGATTTAATTGATGAAAACTACGCCTGGATGGAAGAACTAACCTACGAAGAAGAATTGATGGTTAGGGAGCAAGAGCTTTTTGAAAAAATCGAAAAGTATCTTAATTCTGACCGGCCAGGCCAAGATGAGCGCCAAGAATTTACCGAAGAAGCGATTAGGGCCCTGGTCAAAAGCCTTCGGCCCGGTAAGATTAAGGAAAACCAAGAGCCAAGGCCCAGCCCCAAGCCGGCCGAGCTTTGGCTTAGCCAGAAGGTGGGCTTGAGCTTTTCGGACTGGGCCAGCCCGGGGGCCCTCGCCAAAGTCTTGTCTGAAATTTCGGCCCGGGGTTATAGAATTGACTTTTCCCAATGGCCCATTTGGCCCAAGAGCCCAAAAACCAATGGCGATTTTTACGTGCCCATCTCCGGGGCCAATCTTTTTAGGGAAGCCCCGCTTTTGGCCCAAGGGCCCTTGGAGCCAAAACTAACCGGGCCCCTGACTCCCGAGCTGGGCCAGGACAGCCAGTCAATCAGCGCCGCCCTAATTGAACTTAGAAACGAGCAACGTAAGCTCATGGCCATGATCGAGCAGCTGGGCCAGGCCAGGCCAAAGCCAGAGCCGGCCCCCGGGGCCGAGTTTAGCCAGGCCCCGATTGAGCCAGAGGAAAAAATTTCTCCAAGTCCTGACCAAGGCCATGATAGGGGCCCTGATAGGGGCCTTGAGCAAATCACTGATCTCGCTAGTGACTTGGCCTCGGCTCAGGCGGCCGCCCGGACCTTGGTTCAAAACGCCCTGGATCCCAGAAAGACCATTAGTTCGGGCGGAAACGGCAAATCGAGCGCCCTGGGTTTGCTTGATCCCAATTACTCCCAGGCCGTCTGGGAGCGCCTGGCCGAGGTGGTTTCCAATGAAACCGGCTATCCGGTTGAGGCCCTGGAAAGCGGCCTGGAGCTGGAAAACGACCTGGGCCTGGACTCGATAAAAAAAGTCGAACTTCTGGCCGCTTTATCCGATATT
>JAITJP010000054.1 GCA_031278835.1 Deltaproteobacteria bacterium | reverse complement strand
CAGGCCCCCTTGGTGGACGGCCACGCCCCCAATCTGAGCGGGCCGGCCCTGGCCGCTTACATCGGAGCGGGCATCTCCACCGATCACGAGTGCATTTTTCCCGAGGAAGCCCGGGAACGGCTTAGTTTGGGGCAAAAGGTGCTCTTGCGCCAAGGCACGGCCGCCAAAAATCTCTTGGCCTTACTGCCGGCCGTAACTCCCTTAAATTCTCGCTTTTGTCAATTGGCCACAGACGATCGTCACGCCCAGGAGCTGCATTTGAGCGGCTCGATTAACTATCTGGTGGCCTTGGCCTTGCGAGCCTCGGGGCTGGAAAAATCGACCATTTTTAACATGGCCACCATCAACGCCGCCCAGCATTACGGGCTAAACGATCTGGGGGCCCTAAGCCCCGGGAAACTGGCCGACATGGCCCTCTATCCGGATCTCTATGATTTTAAGCCCCTTAAAGTCTGGAAGGCCGGAAAACTAGTGGCCCAAGGAGGCCGCTCCATTTTTGAAGCCCGGCCGGTCGATGACCGGGTCCTTCGAAACACGGTGGTTTTGGGCAAAATTAGCCTGGAAGATTTGGCCATCAAGGCCACTGGAGCCAATATCAGGGTCATTGGTGTGGTGCCCGGGCAAATCGTGACCGAGCATCTGGTCATGAAAATCGATCCAGTTGAGGGCCATTATCTGGCCGACCCGGCCAAGGATCTGGCCAAACTGATGGTCTGCTATCGTTACGGCGGGCCCAATCGGCCCCTGGCCAAGGGCTTTATTTGGGGCCTGGGCCTTAAACAAGGGGCTTTGGCCTCCACGGTCAGCCATGATTCCCATAACCTGATTGCCGCCGGGGTTAACGATCTGGACCTGATAACCTGCGCCGCCGAGTTGGAACGCCTCGGCGGCGGCCTGGCCCTGGCCTTAAACGGAAAGATCATCGCCTCCTTACCCTTACCCCTAGGGGGTTTAATGAGCGATCGGAGCATGGGCGAAATCTCGGCTGGTTTGGACCATTTGCGCATGCGAGGCACCCAGCTGGGCTTTACCCAGGATTTTGACCCCTTCATGACCCTGGCCTTTATGAGCCTACCGGTCATTCCCAGCCTAAAACTCACGGCCAAAGTACTGGTTGACGTCCAGGCCTTTGACTACGTTCCGGTGGTCTTTGACTAGAGCACCAAAAAATCCAAGACCATGGTCTTAGGAAGAGATCGGATGGCCCCAAAAAATGCCTTTTAAACGCCTTTATAAGCCCGCCACGGCCCTCGGAGCCGAGAATTGGCATTACCGGAGCTTTTTTTGGCCAGGGGCCTTAGAAGGCCTTTTAGAGGCCTTGAGAGCCATCTGGGCCCGGGCCGAAAATTTCCTGAAATTTTGGCGAGGCCGGGCATGAGCCTGCGACTGCCCGCCGTGCCCAACGGCCCCTGGCGAAACGAGTATCCCTTTGCCTCAAAGTATTTGGACTTGGGGCCAAGCCGGGTTCTTCATTACGTGGACGAGGGCCAGGGTCCGGCCCTGGTCATGATCCATGGCAATCCCACCTGGTCCTTTATGTTTAGGGCTTTGATAAAAAATTTAAGCGGCTTTAGGCGCTTGGCCTTGGACCAAATGGGCATGGGCCTCTCGGCCCGGCCTGGTCGGGATTACGGCTTTACCTTGTCCGAACGTTTGGAAGACTTTGACCATTGGATAAAAAGTTTAAATTTAAAGGAGCCCTTTCATTTGATGGTCCACGATTGGGGCGGCCCGGTCGGCTTGGGCTGGGCCACGGAAAACCTCGATCAGGTGGCCTCGCTAACCATCATGAATACCGGGCTCAAAGTACCGACCGGCTTTGATTTACCTTGGAAACTGGCCCTTTTTAAGAGATCGCTTTTTTTGGGCAGGCTACTAGCCACTGAGTTAAATTGCTTTACCCAAGGGGTGGTCCGCTACGGCACCCAAAGGCCCCTTTCGCCCCAGGCCCGGGAGGGCTTTTTGGCCCCCTATAGCCGGGCCGTTCATCGGGAAAGCCTTAAAGGTTTCGTGGCCGACATTCCCCTGAAAAAAAGCCACGTGACTTACCAAACCCTGGCCCGGCTTGACCAAAACTTTGAACTCTTGGCCAAGATTCCCACTTTTTTGATTTGGGGTTTACGCGACTTTGTTTTTTCGCGCCTTTTTTTGGACGATTTTAGGGGCCGCCTGCCTGAGGCCCGGGTTTTGGCCCTGCCCAGGGCCGGCCACTACCTTTTGGAAGACGAGCCCGAGACCATCTTAAAGGCCGTAAAAGATTTTTTAAGCCATTAATCAAATCAATCAACTATATTGATGTCTAAAAAAGCGCTTTTTAAAGCCTTTTTAGAGATTATATGATTATTTACCCAAAAGCGTCGGAAGGGTCTTTGACGCGAAAAAACCGACCAGGAAAAAGGTCGGGCCAATGAAGGTCATTAATGGACATAGCGGCCAACACCGACGCCGGCGAGATATTTAACGTCGCCTCCCTACTGACCGAGTCAGCCAAGTCTCATCCGGATCGGGTGGCCGTCAAGAGTCGCCGCGGACCGGACACCTTGGGTCGGAGTTTTTTGACTTACGCCCAGCTGGATAGGGATTCCTCGATCTTGGGCCAAGTATTGGGCCGAGGGCCTTTGGAGGTGGGCGATCGGGTGGTGGTCATGGTGCCGCCCGGCTCGGATTTTTTCGTGGTCATCTTTGGGCTTTTTAAGGCCGGCTTGGTGCCGGTCATGGTCGATCCCGGCATGGGCTTAAAACGCATGCTTTTGTGCTTATCGGAAAGTAAACCCCGGGGCCTAATTGGGGTAAAAAGGGCCCAGCTGGGCAGTTTACTAATGCCCAGGTATTTTACCGGCATTAAGCAGCGGATTACTTTGGGCAGTAGGTTTTTTTGGGGCGGCCAGAGTTTTAGAAAAATTTTACTGGAAGGGGCTGGCCCTGAAAATTTACCCGGGCCGGTGGCCACTTTGGCCGACCAGGCCGCCGGGATTCTTTTTACCTCCGGGGCCACCGGCTTGGCCAAGGGCACCATTTACACCCACGCCATGTTTCGGGCCCAGGTCAAGCTAATTCGGGAAACTTACGGCCTGACCGAGGGCGGCATTGATCTGGCCACCTTCCCCTTGTTTTCGCTTTTTTCCACGGCCCTGGGCTTAACGGCGGTCATTCCCAACATGAATCCGGTTAAACCCGGAAAAACCGACCCCAGAAAGATCCTGGTGGCCTTAAATGAGGAAAACTGCACCAGCGTTTTCGCCTCACCGGCCTTACTATCTAGGCTGACCAGCTACGCCACGGAAAACAAGATTACCTTTGGCACCCTCAAGCGGGTCATCTCGGCCGGGGCGCCCATCGTGCCCAAAGTGGCCATTGATTTTGCCAACACCATGGGCCCGGAGGGCCGGCTTTTTACCCCCTACGGGGCCACCGAGGGCATGCCCCTAACCAGTATCGATTCCCGGGAAATCGCCCAGGTTCGGGGCATGAACGAGCAGGGTTTTGGCGTGTGCGTCGGTAAAGTCGTGGCCGATCACCAAATGGCCGTCATCCCCATTAGTGACGCCCCCTTAACCGCCTTTACCGAGGAGCAAAAGCTGCCCATGGGCGAGGTCGGGGAGTTCGTGGCCCAGGGTCCGGTGGTGGCCTTAAACTATTTTGAACGGCCCAAGGAAACGGCCCTAAGTTTGACCAAGGGCCCGGACGGTCAGATCTGGCGCCGCATGGGCGATCTGGGTTGGCAAGACGCCCAGGGCCGCATGTGGTTTTGCGGACGAAAAAGCCAGCGGGTGGTCAGCGGCAAAAACGTTTTTTTTACCATTTCTTGCGAGGCTATTTTTAATAACCACCCCAAGGTCCTAAGAAGCGCCCTGGTCGGGGTCGGCCCGGCCGGGCAGGCCCAGCCGGTCATGATCATTGAGCCAAGGCCCAAACGCCTTTCGGCCAAGGCTTGGACTGAATTAGTCGAGGAATTAAAGGCCCTGGGCCGCATAAACCCCAGAACCATGGCCATAAAACTATTTTTGCTCTATAGAAATTTCCCGGTGGATATCCGTCACAACGCCAAGATTAACCGGGAAAAACTGGCCCTTTGGGCGGCCAATCACCCGGACCTTAATCTCAAATAGCCAAAGCGGCCGCCCGGGCCGTTTTTTATTTATTTGATGAAATTCACCAAATATGGTATAGTGATTCGTTGAGCCCCCCAGCCATAGTCCCTAGGGCCTCTAAATTTTCCCGGCCAGTTGGCCGGGTCAAATTTAGGTCCTAAGCTCAAAAACTTGGAGGCCACCTGTAAAGCCAAGGTAAATTTTGAGTTCTAAGCTCAAAAACTTGGAGGACAACTGTAAAGCTAAGGTAAATTTTGAGTTCTAAGTTCGCGAACTCGGAGGAGACATGTTTAAAGTCAAAGTTAAAAAGGATGAGCTGGCCAAAGCCGTGTCCCAATGCTCCTCGGTCGTGGCCAGACGCTCGACCATGGATATATTTTTGCGGGTTTTGTTGACCGTTGAGGACTATTATTTGTCCTTGGCGGCCACGGACTTGGAAGTAACCTTAGTGACCAGGATTCCGGCCGACGTTTCCGGCCAGGGTCAGGTGGCCATCAAACCCAAAGCCTTTGCCGACTTTCTCAGGGTGGGCACGGCCAATGAAGTGGTTTTGGACCTGGGCGACAACTTTACCCTAAACGGGGTCTGCGGCGGTTTTAGCGCCTCGCACTTTGGCGTCTCGGCCGAGACCTTTCCCAAGATGACCCAGCCCGAGGACTCGGATTTTGTCAGAATTGACGCCCAGGCCCTGGTCGACGCCATTGACAAGACCATTTACTCGGTGACCGGCGGCGACAGCACCTACAACCTCAAAGGCATCTACTGGGCCCGCGAGCAAGAGGAAGGTCAAAACCCTTGCCTGCGCTTGGTTTCAACCGACGCCCAGCGCCTTAACGTGGCCACCATTGAGGCCGAAAACCTGGACGTCTTTCAAGAAGAAGGCGGCATCTTGGTGCCCAAAAAAGGCCTCCAGGAGCTTAAGACCATGTGCGAACCGCTGGCCGACATCTACCTGGGCGTCTATGACAACAGTTTGGTGGCCAAGAGTGACAACTCCTTAATCAAAATTCGCCTGCTCTCGGGCAATTACCCGCAATACCAGGCCATCATCCCCACCGAGCTGGAGCATAGCCTCTGGGCCAACCGCCGAGAACTCCTAGATACCCTCAAAAGGATCTCCATTGTCTCGGACGAAAACTACCACTTTGCCGAGTTTAACCTGCGCAAGGAACTCTTGACCGTGACCTCCTCTAACCCCGAACTGGGTAAGGTCAAAGACTCGGTCGGCATTGACTACGACGGGCCCGAGCTCATGCCCAGGTTTAACCCCAACTTCATCGTCGATCTGCTAAACTCCTTAAAAAGCGAACGGGTCCGCTTTCAGTTTAGCGAGTCCCACCCCTCCTATCTGGTGACCGCCCCCGAGGACCCCGGCTACTGCGGGGTTTTGGTCAGCGTGGGTTACGACCTCTAGGGCCAGGGCCAGGGCCCAGGCCCAGGCCCAGGGCCCCAAGCCCTGGGACTTGGGGCGGAAACAAAAAAAATAAAAAAAAAATTTAGCGAGCGTCATTCATGGCAGATAACTTAACTAACAGCGATTACGGAGCTCAGAACATCCAGATCCTGGACGGCCTGGAGGCCGTTCGGGTCCGGCCCTCCATGTACATTGGCTCCATTTCCAGTCAGGGCCTACACCATCTGGTTTACGAGGTGGTCGATAACTCCATTGACGAGGCCATGGCCGGATTTTGTGACCGCATTGAGGTGACCATCACCCAGGCCGGCACGGTCAAAGTCAAGGACAATGGCCGAGGCATTCCCGTGGAAACCCACCCCACCGAAAAGGTCAGCGCCGTTCAGGTGGTCATGACCAAGCTGCACGCCGGGGGCAAGTTTGACAAAAAAACTTACCAGGTCTCGGGCGGTTTGCACGGGGTGGGCGTTTCCGTGGTTAACGCCCTGTCCGAGTTTTTGGAAGTGGAAGTCAAAAGGGATCACCTTCGTTACCGCCAGAGGTATGAAAAAGGCCTTCCGGTAACCCCCTTAATCGAGGCCGGTAAGGTCCAAAGAACCGGCACCATGGTCCATTTTAAGCCCGACGCCACTATTTTTGAGACCACTGAGTTTGATTTTGAGATCTTGTGCAAAAGGTTAAGGGAACTGGCCTTTTTAAATAAGGGCTTATTTATAAGTATCGTAGATGAAAGAACCTCGGAATCAAGGATTTTTCAATATAAAGGTGGTCTTATAGAGTTTGTATCCCACCTAAATAGGCAAAAATCCACCCTTCATGAGCCGCCCATCTATCTGGAGGGTTCCAATGACAACATCATGGTCGAAGTGGCCATGCAATATAATGACACTTATTCGGAAAACATCCTATCTTTTGCCAATAACATCAACACGGCCGAAGGCGGTACTCATTTGTCCGGCTTTAAGGCGGCCCTAACCAGGGCGGTTAACCAGTATCTAACCAACGGCAGCGCCCCCAAGACCTTAAAGGGCACCACTTTGGACGGCGACGACGTCAGGGAGGGTTTGGCGGCCGTCATTAGCGTTCGGGTGCCCGAACCGCAGTTTGAAGGCCAAACCAAGGCCAAGCTGGGTAACGCCATGATTAAGGGCCTGGTCGATACCTTGGTTTACGATAAACTCTCCACCTTTTTGGAAGAAAACCCCAATGTCTCCAAAAAAATCGTCACCAAGGTGGTCGAGGCGGCTAGGGCCCGAGAAGCGGCCCGCAAGGCCCGGGAAACCATCCGTTCCAAGGGGGCCGGCTCGGGCAATACCCTGTGCGGCAAACTGGCTGACTGCCAATCCAAAAACCCCGAATTGTGCGAACTATTTTTAGTCGAGGGTAACAGCGCCGGCGGTAGCGCCAAGCAAGGCCGGGATCGTAAGTTTCAGGCCATTTTGCCCCTACGGGGCAAGATCCTAAACGTGGAAAGGGCCCGCTTCGATCGCATCGTCAGTAACGAAGAAATCAGAAACATCATCACGGCCTTGGGCACCGGCATTGGCCCGGTTGGTTCAGCCGGGGCCAATTTGGAAAAGCTTAGATACCATAAGGTGGTCATCATGACCGACGCCGACGTGGACGGCTCGCACATTCGCACCTTACTTTTGACCCTTTTCTATCGTCAGATGCCCGAGTTAATCGAGCGCGGCCACGTCTACATCGCCCAGCCGCCCTTGTTTGGGGTCAAAAGCGGTCAGAAAGAACTTTATCTCAAGGACGAAAACAGTTTGAGAAAGTTCACCATGAACCGCTACTCCGAGGATCGCCAGTTAAGCGGCGAGGGCTCGGTGGAGAAACTGGCCGGGGAAAAGTTGCAAGACTTTTTGGACGCCCTGATCGCCGAAAGGGATTTTAAGGCCAGGTACGCCCGTTTGGGCTTTCCGGTCAAGCTCTGGCCCATCTTTCACGAGGCCATAAAAAAACAGCCCTTGGGTTTTGCCGACGAAAGTTTCGCCCGGGATCTGGCCGCCAGCCTAATAGCCAACGGCTTGGGGGTCGAGGGCCCCCAACGGGTGGCCCTGAAAAACTCCGATGATTTCCCCGAGGGCCCCCAGAGCCGCTCGGAGCTGGAGGGCGACGGGCCCAATGGCCCCTTTGGCGGCGAAGATTTTGAGCCCCCGGAAGATCCCGGTTTTAAGCTGACCATGCGGGCCGCCCACGACAATCGCAAGGTCTTGACCTTTAATAAGGATTTTCAAAACGGCGAGCTTTTTACCAAGTATTTTAAGCTCAAAGAAAAAACCTCCGGCTTTGTCAAACCCCCTTACACTATCGAGTATAAGGAGCGGCGCTATCAAATCGAAAGCGAGACGGAACTTCTTGAGGACATGATGAATTCCGGTCAAAAGGGCCTGCGCATTCAGCGCTACAAAGGCCTGGGCGAAATGAATCCACCGCAACTCTGGGAAACCACCATGAACCCGGCCAAGCGCACCTTCATGAAGGTCAGAATCGAGGACGCCATGGACGCCGACGATATCTTTACCGTCCTGATGGGCGACGAGGTTAACCCGCGCCGCGAGTTTATCCGGGAAAACGCCCTGCACGTCCGGGAGCTGGACATCTAAGCCTAAAAAACCAAAAAAAGAGCCCCACCCTCTTCCCTTTGGGGGAAAGTGGTGGGGCTTTTTTTTGGTTTTTTTTAGTGGGTAACCAGCTTATTGTGATCGGCCATGAAGGCCGACAAACCCTTGTCAGTCAAGGGGTGCCCGGCCAACTGCTTAATGACGTTAAAGGGGATGGTGCAGATGTCGGCCCCGATCAGGGCCGCCCCCAAAACGTGCTGGGGGTGGCGGACGCTGGCCACGATAATCTCGGTTTTAAAGCCGTAGTTGCCATAAATTCGGTTGATTTCCTCGACTAGGCTCATGCCGTCGGTGCCGATCTCATCGAGCCTGCCGACAAAGG
>JAITJP010000047.1 GCA_031278835.1 Deltaproteobacteria bacterium | reverse complement strand
CAGATCGTTTGGGGCCAAGGACAGGGCCGGGCCCCGGCGCCTGGGTTTGGGCACGAGTTTGCCGTCCTCCGGGGCCAGATCGGTATCGCCGCCCAGGGCGATGGAGTGAGTCAAAAGGCCCCTGACCAGGGTGGGACGTCCGGCCAAAGTTAAACCATCCGAGGTTAGGAGCGGGTGTCCGCGACTAAGAACGGCCAGATCGGTTGTGGTCCCGCCCATGTCCACCATTAAAACGTCTTGTTTTTCGTCTTCTTGGTTAAGGGCCCAAAGGCCAAGCAAGCTGGCGGCCGGTCCGGCGGCCAGGGCCAAAACGGGTCGCTCGCGGGCCGAGTCAAGATCCATGACCCCGCCGTCGGCCTTTAAAATGTAAATTGGGCATTTGAGGCCGCGTTTTAAAGCTATTTCGCTTAAATCATTTATAAACCTGTCATAGAGTGATTTGACGGCGGCGTTTAGGACGGCCCCACCCAGACGCCTTGGAAAATTTAAGCGGCCAAAAAGTTTTGAGGCGGCCATGACCTGCCCACTATGGACCTCACTGGCCGCTTTAAACATTAGATCTTCGAGTTCAGGGTTTTTGGGCCCAAACTTACTGGCCACGACCAGGGAAATGGCCCCTTGATTAATGAGTTTTTTGGCCGCCCTTTTGACCGAGTTGGGCTCAAGGGGTTCCAGCACGTGGCCCCGATGATCTTGTTGCCCAGGTAGGGCCAGATACAGTGGGCCAAAAATCTCGGGATCCAGATCCAAGCCCGGGCCCCCGGTGGTCATGACCCCCACCGGATCGGCCGTATTGGTTAAGAGGCTGTTTAGGCCCAAGGTGGTTGAAACGGTCAGGCGAGTCAGTTTGGCGGCCCGATCGCCGGTTAAAAGCTCATCGAAAACCTCGGTTAAGCTCTCGATAACCCTAATTTTCGTCCTGGCCTTGGCGGCGTCCACGGTTTTGACCAGATTGTCAGAAATCTCTTCCAAAAGCACGGCATCCGTGTGGGTTCCACCTACATCAACGCCTAAAATCATCTGGCGGTCCTCCAATTCTTTGGTTTACCTTCGGGGCCTAAAAAGATCAATCAAAACCGGTTTAACTCAAAAAATCATTCTCAAAAACATGATTGGCCATAAAGGTCAATCAGGAGCAATAATCATGAACAATGATAATCAATGACAATAATAATCATGAACAATGATGAGCAATGATAATAATGAGTCATAACGAGTAATATTAATCAATGATGATTTATAATGGTCAATCATTAACTATGATAGATAATAATGGGCAAGAAGTCAAAAATTTCTAAAAAATCATTGCCGTAAGAGATACTCGTAAGAAAAGGACAAAACGGGATTGTCGGCTTGGCCATTAAAGGCCGGCGGCAAGGCCGGTAAGCGGGTTCGGTCTATGGCCAAGGCCACGCTTTGATCGTATGCGGGGTTACCGCTGGAGCGCCTAAGCCGTTTTCCGGAAATGGTGCCGTTTGGTTGAATTACCACGATAAATTCGACCACCAAATTGGGGGGAATGGCGTCGACCGGGGGAATATAATTGGAGCGGACGATGTCCCTGATCTGGGCGTAATACGGGACCTTGCCCGGATCGACAAAATTACCTTGGGTCGAAGAGCCGACCTGATTACTGGAAGAGCCGTCCCCCTTACCGGAGCGTCTGGCTATGTTGACTATGGCCGAATTGATGGCCTCGTCTTGGTTGGCGGCTTCCGTTTTTCTGCGGATTTCTTCGATTCTTTTGTTTAAGGTGGCCTCCGGGTTGGGAGTTTTAGGCTTGGGTTTAGGCTTGGGCGGTTCCTCCACCTTGGGCGGGGCCACCTTGGGCGGCGGGTCCTCGATTTTGGTGACCGGCACGATGGGATCTTCAGGCGGCGTTTCACCGATGGGGATGGCTTCGGTGGGCACCACCGGGGTAATCATCTGATCCAAGGGCGTGGGCTGGGGGATGATCGGGTCGCTTTGAGGCAACTCCACCGTGTCCGGGCCCATAATGGTCGGGTCGACCGGAGCCGGGGGAGCGGCCGGGGCCGGAGGCTCCAAGGCGCCAATCAATTGAACGGTCATGACATCGTAGGGCAGTTCATCCGAGGAATGAAGGTTCATGATGGCCGGTAAATAGTAAGCCCCGGAAAGAACCAAACCATGAAGGATAATCGAAAGGCCTAAGACCAAAAAAAGATTTGGGTCCTTTACCGCTTCTTGGGGGTTGTATGGGTTTCTGGGCGTTAACATAACTCACCTAAAACCTAATTGTTTCGCACAAAAGGCAGGTTCTCGCGTTCGGCCGGATCGGTTACCAAGCCGACATTGACTATGCCGGCTTGCCGTAAAGCGCCCATGATTCCGGCCACCCGGCCGTAAGGAACGCTTTGATCGGCCTTTAAAAAAAGCCTTTCCGTGTTTTTGGTCCTCATGATCTGCCTGACCTGGGCGTCCAAATTATCGATGTTGGCTAGGCGAGTGCCATCCAGGAGCACCTGCCCTTGGGCGTCAACGGTAATCATGATCATGGCGTTATCTGTCCTCATGACGTTGGCGTCGACTTTGGGCAGATCCACTTCCAAGCCCTGGGTCATCATGGGCGCGGCCACCATGAAAATAATCAGCAAAACCAACATCACGTCAACCATGGGGGTGACGTTAATTTCACTCATCAAAGATCGGCCCTCGAAAGAGCCGTTATTGGAGCCAAAAGCCATTTTACAGTTCTCCCGATGATTGGTCGCTGGGTGACTTTTTGACCAGATCGCGTTCCAAAATGTTCAAAAAATCGCTCATGAAATTACTTATCTCGCTCTCCAAGACCCTTAGCCGACTATTGAAGTAGTTAAAAAATATGACCGCCGGGATGGCCGTGGCCAGACCCGCGGCCGTGGCCACCAAGGCTTCGGAGATGCCCGGGGCCACGGCGGCCAGATTGGCCGTGCCTTTTAGGCCGATCTCGTGAAAGGAGCCCATAATGCCCCAGACCGTGCCAAAAAGACCGATAAACGGGGTGGCGTTCCCACAACTGGCCAAAAAGGGCAAAAACCGAAAAAGCCTGGTGCTTTCCGAAGTGGCCGTTCTCCTTAAAGCCCTTTGAACGTTATCCAAAGCCGAAGGCGCTTCCAGTTTGGCCTTGTAAACCCGGCCCAATTCTTGATAGCCCACCCGAAAAACCTCGGCCACCGGCGAGTTGGGATAGTCGGAACAATCGGCATAGAGATTGGCGAAAGTTCGACTTTTCCAAAAATTATTCAAAAACCTTCGCGATTGCGAGGAGGCCCGGCTATATTGGAATAGTTTAACTATAACTATAGCCCATGAGAAGACGCTAGCCAGTAAAAGGATTAACATGATGGCCTTAACCATGGGGCTGGCCACCATGATCATCGCCATAATCTCCGATTGAGAAGAATCGCCGCTAAGGGCCACTTCAGAAACGGCCGGGGCCGCGGCTTGTCCGACCGCGGTCAGCAATACAAAAAGAGACATTTACCTTAACCTTAAGTGTTTGGTCTTAAAAAGCTTAAAGACGCCTTATCTTAAATGGAATAACTTGTAAAGGAAAGAATTTTAGGTGTCTTTTTTAGGAAAGTATTTTACTTACTTTGCCTAT
>JAITJP010000009.1 GCA_031278835.1 Deltaproteobacteria bacterium | reverse complement strand
AAAAATTTTTAGCTAAGTTAATTATTGGATTAAAAAATAATCCGTATAAGGTCCATACAAAGGACTCTTGGCTTGTCGAAAGTTAATTTAAGTAGAAACTTAATTTGATTTTCAGCCTCCGTTATGATATTTTAAATAGATTTTAGAGTTCAGGCCGAACTCTCTTGTGGTCTACGGTCCGATCTTTTAGGGTTTTTTCGTCTTTGGTCCGCTAGCCTTAGGGCCTTTGAGCGGATGAATTTTACTTGAAATATTTTTTGTCGTTTAATTTTGGAGATTTTAGATGAGCGCCCTTGACATCGCCATTTGTGTCACCCTGATTTATTTTCTCATCCGAGGGATTTTTCGGGGCCTGGTTAAAGAAGTCGTGGGCATCCTAGGTCTTTTCGTGGCCTTCTGGGCGGCCAGCGTCTACTGGAAGGCTGGGGCCGACCAGCTTATTCCGATCATAGACAGTTCTACTTACCGGGCTGTTTTAAGTTTCTTGGTCATCTACCTAATCGTTTATTTTTTGATTGGCCTGATGTCGGTTTTTGTCGATAAAATCGTCAAGATCACCATCACTCCCTTAAGTAGCGGTCTGGCCGGAGCCGGTTTGGGGCTTTTTAAAGGGGCGGCTTTATGCGTAATCGTGCTGGCCGCTTCCACGGCTTTTTTGTCGCCCAAGCATACTATTTACGCTGATTCTTGGTCCTGGCCTAAGGCTAAACCCTTGTGCGAAAAGGTCAAAGAGTGGATGCCGGAAACTTTGAGAAGTTTAATAAGTTCCAGTCCCATGTTGACAGGGATTCTTAATCCACCCCCGGATTCAAAAAAGCCCGAGACGGCCAAACCAACCACGGCTCCCCCGTCGCCCAGGTCCGGAGGCCTTTCGGCTCCAATTGACTTTCAAAGCTTAGTTAAGATGGTCAATGACAATCCAAATCTGGTCAACCCCGCCTGGGCTGAAAGAATTAAGACCATTACCCCAGATATGTTTAACGCTGATTTGGTCAATACTTTCATCCGAGAAAACCCAAACCTATTTTCAAACTTCAATCCCAACGCCGATTCCAATGCCGGCGCCGCCGATCAAAGTCAACCCAGATGGCCCACGCCCGCCCAACAATGAGCTTGACCGGCCAAGATCAAAAGCGCCTTAAGCTAAGCCCGAGGCCGTCCGCCACGGGCGGACGGCCTCCCAGCGATACTTAACCCATTTCCATAGCCCCAAACCCATAAGCCTAAGCCGCCAGGGCCTGGCGCTAAAAGAGCGCTAACCCAGGCCAAAAACCCATAAGCCTATTGGCCAAAGCTGACCTTTAGTCGTTAAGAAAAAAATACCGTGTCATGGTTGCCGCCTGTCGTAAAAAAGCGGCGGTAGCTAAAAGGCTTATAAACGGCCATTGGTAGAAAAAAACTTAAAAATTTTAGCCTGAAAACTTGAAAGCGAAAACTCACCATGGATCAAAAACCTTCCGCCCCAATGCCCCCGGCTGGACCCAGTAAGGACGCCAAGAGTGCCTTGGAACGTTTGGAGGTCATGATCGATGGGCTTTTGGATCCCGTGGTGGGTTGCCCCTGGGATAAGAAACAAACCACCAAGACCATTACCGAGGACCTGCTGGAAGAAGTTTATGAGCTTAGGCAAGCCTTAAACGAAGACAAGGCCGCGGATATTGTCGAGGAAGCCGGGGATCTGGCCTTTCTTTTGGCCTTTTTAGGCAGATTAACCAAAAAAAGTTTTGACTTTGAGCTTAAGGATTTTTTTGACGCGGCGACCGACAAGATGGTTTCCAGGCATCCCCACGTCTTTGGGGAAGATCAGCCCATTGGTGACATGGAGACCTTTTGGAAAAAATGGCATCAGTTAAAAAGGCAAGCCAAACCCCAAAGCGGGGTTCTGGACTCGGTGCCGGTTGGGCTTCCGGCCTTGACCCGCTGCCATCGCCTGGCCCAAAAAGCTGGACGATCGGGTTTTGATTTTCAGTCGATTAAAGAAGTCCGAGATACTCTGGATAGCGAACTAATTGAGCTGGATAGTGAAGTCTTATGTTGGGCCAGTGACGATCCCTTGGTTAGGGAACGTCAGGCTCACGAGATAGGCGATGTCCTGGCCTCGGTAGTTAATCTGGCCCGTCTCATGGGTTTTTCGGCCGAAAAATGTCTAGACGCCTACAATCGCCGCTTTGTCAAACGCTTTAAGCACATGGAAGAGAGCTTGCGCCTGGAAGGCCTTAGGCCCGAAGAGGCCGGCATGGAGAAGCTGGAAAAACTCTGGTCCCAGGCCAAAAAAGCCCTGGCCAATGAAACTGAACCCAGCCCAGACGGTGAAGAAGAATAAGATAAGCTAAAAAAAGAATGGAAGAAAAAAAGAGGAAAAAACAAAAAAAAGAAAGATAAGATAGTTTTTTTGAAAAATACGCCTGTAAAAAGCTAGCTTGGTGCGAAAACAGTGATTTGATGGAAAATTTAAGGTTATTTGTCTTGTGATCGTGGGTATTTTTTGGAGTTGTGATGGTCAAATAAGCTAATAACTAAGCTTAGTGGTTATTTAAGTTAGCGAGGTGGCTTTTAAAGATT
>JAITJP010000472.1 GCA_031278835.1 Deltaproteobacteria bacterium | reverse complement strand
GGTTGGGGCCCTCTACGCCGCCCTGGGCGTCAAAAAATGCATGCCCCATAGCCACGGCAGTCAGGGCTGCGTTTCCTACCACAGGACTTTTTTGACCAGACATTTTAAGGAACCGGCCGTGGCCAGCTCCAGTTCCTTTACCGAAGGGGCCTCGGTCTTTGGCGGCGGTTCCAACCTTAGAAGCTCGGTCAAAAACATCTTTGATCTCTACGATCCCGACATCATCGCCGTTCACACCACCTGCCTGTCCGAGACCATCGGCGATGACTTAAACTCCTTAATCCTGGACATGGAGATCCCAGACGACAAGATCGTGGTGCATTGCAACACGCCCAGTTACGTGGGTTCCCACATCCACGGCCACGCCAACATGGTGGCCGGTTTTATCCGCTACTTGGCCGACAAAAGGGCCCCAAAAACCGACCGGGTTGGCCTGTTCCCGGGTTTCGTTAACCCAGGCGACATTAGGGAACTAAAAAGACTTCTAAAACTCATGGGCCTTGATTTTATCACCCTGCCCGACCAAACCGACGTTTTGGACGGGCCCATGACCGGAGTTTACGAAATGTTCCCAGACGGCGGCACCACCATCGAGGAGATCCGGGCCCTGGGCGGGGTCAAGCTGGCCTTGGCCATGGGCGAGTTTTCCTCGACCGAACCGGCCCTGGCCCTAAAAACCAAATGCGGCGTGGATTCCAAGGTCCTGCCCCTGCCCTTTGGGGTTAGTCTGACCGATTCCTTTCTGATGACCCTTTCGGAAATCTCCGGCCAGCCCATCCCCAAAGAACTTGAAGAGGAAAGGGGCCGCCTAATCGATCTGATGCTGGACGCCAATGCCTACTTCTATGACCGCGATTGCGCCATCTTTGGAGATCCGGACACGGTTTTGGGCCTGACTTCCTTGGCCCTGGAACTGGGCCTGCGACCCAAGTATCTGGTCACCGGCACCCCGGGCGAGGCCTTTGAGAAAAAAGGCCGGGCCCTACTTGAATCCTACGGGGCCCTGGGCGGGGCCAAGGTCAAGGCCAGCGGCGATCTCTTCGAACTTCACCAATGGATCAAAAATGAGCCCATCGATCTCTTGATTGGCACTTCCTACGGTAAGCAGATCGCCAAGGCCGAAAACATCCCCTTTGTCCGGGCCGGTTTTCCCATCCTCGATCGTTACGGCCACGCCTATCAAGCCCTAATTGGTTACCAAGGGGCCCTACAACTGGCCGTGAAAATCGCCGACGCCATCATGGATCGCATGGATTTGGATTGCGCCGATGAGGATCTGGAACTGGTCATGTGAGTGGCCGGCCATGGCCAAAAATTTTGGCCGGGCGGCCCTGGTGATTTTGGAGCTAAATAATGCCTCAAACGATTTTAGATGAACGAAAAGATTCCATTGCCTTTAAAGGCCAGGGCAACCATAAAAAAGCCCAGGGGGCCATCGCCTGCGGAAAAAATTCTCTGTCCGGGGCGGTCAGCCAAAGGGCCTGCGTTTTTTGCGGGGCCCGGGTGGTCTTAAATCCCATCACCGACGCTTTTCACCTAATCCACGGGCCCATTGGCTGCGCCAGCTATACCTGGGACATTAGGGGGAGCCTTGCCAGTGAATCGGATCTCTACCGCAACAGCTACTCAACCGACCTGACCGAAAAAGAGGTGGTCTTTGGCGGAGTGGAAAAACTCCGGGCGGCCGTCAAAGAAATACACCTGGTTCATCGGCCCAAGTTAATGTTTATCTACTCAACCTGTTTGGTGGGCATCATTGGCGACGACGTTGATAGTGTTTGCCGCGAGGCCGAAAAGCTTTACGGCATGCGGGTCATAAACGTCAAGGCCCCGGGTTTTGCCGGTCACAAGGCCATGGGCTATCGCCTGGCTTGCGAAGCCATCATGAAAGTCCTTAGCCCCAAGCCGGCCCAGGCCGGTCTGGCCCCAACCTTACCGGGCACCATCAACCTTTTGGGCGATTACAATTTAGCCGGCGAGGCCTGGATCATTGAAAACTATTTTCGGGAAATGGGCCTTTCGGTCTTAACCACCTTTACCGGTGACGCCACCTATGAAAAGCTAAAAAAGTCAAGCCAGGCTTCACTAAACCTGGTTCAGTGCGCCGGCAGTATGACCTATCTGGCCCGTTCCATGGAAGAGAGCTTTGGTATCCCCTACCTCCGGGTCAGTTTTTTTGGCCTAAGCGACACCGAGAGTTCCTTAACCAAGGTAGCCGATCTGCTAGGCGACCAGCCAGCGCGGGCCAAAGCCCAGGCCCTGTGCCAAAGGGAAAAAGCCTTGGCCCAAGCCCAAATCGCCCCTTACCTGCCCCGGCTCCAGGGCAAAAAGGCGGCCATTTTCGTGGGCGGCGGCTTTAAGGCCATCTCGCTGATGAGGCAGTTTAAGGAACTGGGCATGAGTACCGTTTTGGTCGGCACCCAAACCGGCACGCCCGAAGATTATGAGGTCATGGCCGGCCTGGCCGATCAGGGCACGGTCATCCTGGACGACGCCAACCCCTCTGAGCTGGAAACCTTCATGCGCCAAAAAGGGGCCGACCTCCTGGTGGGCGGGGTCAAAGAGCGCCCCTTGGCCTTTAAACTGGGAGTGGCTTTTTGTGACCATAACCACGAAAGAAAGATGCCCTTGGCCGGTTTCGCCGGAGCGGTTAACTTTGCCCGAGAAATAAACCTCTCAATCAATAGCCCGGTCTGGCAAGTCCTTCGGGAGCGAAGCGCCCTGTTTACCAAGGACTCGGCCCAAGCCCCCAAACCATCTGACCTAAAGGCTGACCAGCTGGAAAAGGCCCAACTTGATGAGCCCAATAACTTACCAAGCCAAAAGCTCATTAACCCAGAATTCCTTGAGGCCATCAGCTCCTGAATTTTTACTTCAATAAATTTAAAAAAAAATTTAGCCAAGTTAAAAATTTCATTAGGGCCGAAAAGCTCTGGCCTATAGCTCACCTTTGAAAAAAAATAAAAAGTTTCTTTTTCGTCCCCACCAATCCATGGCTCCACTAGCCAATCTAAAGGGCCGGGGCCGATTTTGAGGATAAAAGCCCAATGGGACAAAGATTAATTAGCCTCACCGAAAACCCTTGCAAAATGTGCTTCCCCATGGGGGTGGTCATGGCCTTTTATGGACTGTCTAAAGCCATGAACCTACTGCACGGATCGCAGGGCTGCGCGACCTATATACGTAGGCACATGGCCACCCACTACAATGAACCCATTGACATCGCCACCTCGTCTTTGTCCGAAGAAGGGGCCGTCTTTGGGGGAGAAAAGAATTTGATTAAGGGCTTAAAAAATCTTATTAAGCTCTATAACCCAGAAATAATCGGCGTTTCCACGACCTGCTTGGCCGAAACCATTGGCGAGGATCTTATTGGCAGTTTAAAAAAATTCTCCGAGGAGAATTTAGACCTGGGGGCCAAGCTGATTCCGGTAAACGCTCCGGGCTACGGGGGCAGCCACTTTGAAGGCTACTGGCACGCTCTTAAGGCCATTTTGGCCGGTCTTGAGCTTGAGCCCAAGCCCCATGGCGGCCTAAACGTCATCGTCGGCCCGGTCTCCCCGGCCGACGTTAGGTACCTTAAGGACTTACTCAACCAAATGGTCCCAAACCATACCCTTTTTCCCGATATCTCGGACAATCTGGATGGAGCCTTTAACCCGGTCTACGATCGCTTACCCCAAAAGGGCACCAGGGTTGACCAGATTATCAAAATGGCCGGGGCCACGGCCACCCTGGAACTCTCGCTTTTGGCCCCACCCGAGGACAGCCCGGGCCTGTATTTGGAAAAAAACTTCGGGGTTAAATTGATAAAACTGGCTCCGCCAGTGGGCCTAAGCCTAAGCGACGCTTTTTTGAGCGCCCTAAGCCAGCTGGGTCTGACCATCCCGCCCAGGCTTTTGGAAGAACGCGGCCGCTTAATGGACGCCATGGCCGATTCCCATAAATACGCCGCCCTGGGCCGGGCGGCCATCTTTGGCGATCCGGATTTCGTTTACTCCCTAAGCCAGCTGACCACCGAAAACGGTCTGCCCACCCTCCTCACGGCCACGGGTTCAAAAGCCCCGGCCTTTAGACAGGCCCTTCAAAACCAGCTAAAAAACTCATCGGCCCAGCCCGATTTTGGCCAGCCGGTGGCGGCCGATTCGGCTGACTTTGCTTTAATCGAAGAACTGTGCCAAAAGCTCAAGGTCAACTTACTGATCGGCTCCTCGGAGGGCCGGCGCCTAGCCCAAAAATTAGACCTGCCCCTGGTCCGCCGCTCCTTTCCCATCCACGACCACCTGGGCGGTCAGAGGCTGACCACCTTTGGTTACGCCGCCTCGACTCTGCTTTTGGACCAAATGGTCAATAAGCTCATCAGCGCCGATGAGGAAACCTTTAGGCAAAAACTCAAACTGGAGCATTTTCGCCCCAGCCCGCCTGAAGATAATCTAGCTAAGATCGCTAATAAATCATACATAGCTAATTCATCTAATATATCTAACACCTCTTACAAAGATAACAAAGATTATTTTGATAATCAAAATAATTCATGTAATTCTTGTTATTCGGCTAAGGCCAATAACAAAAATAAGATCGATCTGACCGATCATGACCAGCCAGCTTTTCTCGCGCCCAACACAGGGGTAAGCCAGGTTGGGGAAGTCCAGGAGTGGA
>JAITJP010000424.1 GCA_031278835.1 Deltaproteobacteria bacterium | reverse complement strand
TCGGCCAGGCTCACCTTGACGGTTAGGCCATCCAAATTCACGCGATATTCGTCACGCTCCAGGTTGGCCGCCGTGACTAGGCCCTTTTTGCCAAAGGCCGTGACCAAGACCTCGGAGCCCACCGGGGCCCGCTCTAGGGGCAGGTTGGGCTGAGCCTCTAGATAGTCCGGCCGGGCTTGAGTTAGGGCCTTGTCCAACTTGGCTAGGGCCAAGGAAGTGGCCACTTGGTCAATTTGTTGGCCATTGCTTAAGGCTAACCTAATTTCGTTTTTTAGCTTTTCCCGTTCCAGGCGGTTTTGGGCCAGGGTTTCTTTTATTTTTTGGTCAAGTTCTTTGGCCCGTTTGTTGTGTTCCAAAGCCTGTTTGGCCAACATGGCCGCGTAGTCGCTTTTGAGTTTTTCGCTTTCTTGAACGGTTTTAACCAGGAGGTCTTTTTGGGCGGCCAGGGCGCTCCTTTCCTGGTCTAATTTTTTCAGTAACTCCATGGCCCCGCGCTGACCGTCGTCCAGAAAACTCTCGGCCCTGTCCATCAAATCGCCGGGCAGGCCTAGTCGCCTGGCCATGACCAGACCACCGGAAAAGCCCGGGCCCCCGTAACTTAATCCAAAGGCCGGTTGGCCCATGGTGGCCGTATTGACGCTAATGGAGACCACCCTCTCGGTTAGGGCGGCCCAGCTTTTGATTAAGTGAAAGTGGGTGGCGGCAAAAACCAAGGCCCCGCTGGTTAGTAACCTTTCCAGAGCGGCCAGACCCAAGGCCGCCCCTTCGGCCGGGTCGGTCCCGGAACCGAGTTCATCCACCAAGACCAAAACCCCCGGCTTGGCCGCTTCCAGGGCCTGGCCCAGGGCCTGGACGTGTCCGGAAAAGGTCGAGAGATCGCTTTCCAAATCTTGGCCGTCACCCATGACCGTGATTAGCTCATCGGGAAAATCAAGACGGCTGCCCTCCCCGACCGGCGGGATTAGGCCGGATTTGGCCAAGGCCACGGCCAGGCCCAGGGTTTTTAAGGCCACGGTTTTGCCGCCAGCGTTAACCCCGGAAATGACGGCCAGGGGTTTTTGGGGAGTAAGCTCGATATCTAAGGGCACCATGTGGCGACCCAAGCCAGAAAGTCTTCTTTCCAAGATGGGATGGCTGGCCCCAATTAGGCGAAAACCCTGGCCCGGGGCCCAACTCGGGGCATAGGCCCGCCAGAGTCTAGCCAGTTTAGCCTGGGCCAAGGCCAGATCCAGATCGGTCAAAGCCTGCCCGGCCGTGAGTAATTGGGGCGTCAAATCGCGGCACAGGGACGACAAGAGGGTTAGAATCCGGTCAATCTCCCTTTTTTCTTCCTTTTTAATCAAGGCCAGACGATTATTGTCCTCAACCGTTTCCAGGGGTTCCAGGTAAGCCGTGGCCCCGCTGTTTGACCAGTCGTGGACCAGACCCCTATTTTTGCCCGTGGCCGAGGCCCTGACCGGTATGACGAAACGATCGTTTCTGGTGGTCACCAAATCGTCCATCAAAAGCGGCCTATACTCCTCCGAGCGAATCAGTTCGTTTAATTTAAAAGTCAAAGCCGCTCGGGCCGCGCCAAGTTCTCGCCTTAAAGAAGCCAGTCTGGCGCTGGCCCCGTCCAAGATCTCCCCGTCCGGACCAAAGGTCCGATCGAGAGGCTCGATTAATTCGTCAAAGGGAAAGAGCCGACCTTTAAAAGCGGCCAAGCGCGACCAGGTCGGGTTCAAGGGGCTTAGCCACCTTAAGGCCGAGGCCGAAGTCTTGGCCTCAAGATTAATGGCTAGAAATTCTGGGATATTTAGGCGGGCGCCTTCCGGGCCAAGCGAGGTCAGAATGGGGCTTAAATCAAGGTGATCGGCCAGAACCGGGGCCTCGGATAGGTCCAGGGCGGCCCGAATTTGGCTGAGCAAATCCCAATTGTCCAAAACGGCCTGGGGAGTCAGTTCCGGCAAAAGCTCCAAAGCTCTTTGGGCGCCGGGCTCGGAATGAGTGATCTCGGCCAGCCAATCGAGAACCTGCCCGTAATCTATGGCCAAAAGGGAGGCGCTTCTCATGGAGCCTAAGACCCCGCGCCACCGGAACGATCCGGTCCGGCCAGGGCGCCGGCAAACCTTGCTTCCAAGAAATCCCCTGAGGCTAAGTCAGAGGGCGGCTCCTTTTGGGCCAAAATAGCCGCTCCTGAGGGAAAATCTAAATTACCTTCGTAGAGAGCCTTTCCGGAAATGACCCCAAAAAAACCGCCGACTTTTTTTATGGCCCTTAAATCGCCTTCGCCCGATATGCCGCCCGAAACGATGGTCGGAAGCCCGGAACTCTGACAAACCCTGGTGGCCATCTCCAAATTGGGTCCGGCCTTGGTTCCGTCCCTATCGACGTCGGTATGAATGATTAGGGAAACACCCAGGTTTTTTAGGAGAGCGGCCGTTTCCAGGAGATCCCGCCCCCCGTCTCGACACCAGCCCCAGACTTTGAGGGTTCGGCCGCTGGCGTCCAAAGCGGCGGCCACCTGGCCCGGCCAACGGGCCGAGGCTTTTTCCACCAATTGGGGGTTTTCGCAGACGGCCGTGCCCAAAATCAGACGATCCAGGCCCAGATCAAACCAAGCGGCCAGATTATCCATGGTTTTTAAGCCGCCGCCCAGCTGGAGGGGCACCTTGACGGCCCGCCTGATGGCAAAAATGGCTTGGCGGTTGGGCTCACTTTCGCCCAAAGATCCGTCCAAATCGATTAAGTGAATCAGCTTGGCCCCAAGCTCGGTCCAACGGCAGGCCATGGCCACCGGATCGGTGCCGTAGACGGTTTTGTCTTCAAAACGACCTTGAACCAAGCGGACGCACTGGCCGTCTTTCAAATCTATGGCCGGGATAAGTAACAAAAGGAAAACTCCCTGGACCGTCTGGCCGGTCCTCCAAAAAAAATTTAGCCCCTAAAACTGGCTTAACCGGATTAAGGGGCTTTAAAAAAGTCAATCTCTCAGAGGATTCCCTTAGTGGAAAAAGGACCCTTCTGATCCCTTGGGGCCGTGGCCTGGGCCAAGGCCAGGCCGGTGGCCTTAAATAAAGCTTCGCACAAATGATGGCTGTTGTGGCCGTGGCGACCGATCAAGTGGATGGTCATACCGGCCTTTTGGGAAAAGGCCCGAAAAAATTCCTCGACCAGACACAGTTCAAAAGATCCGGTCTGGCTTTGAGGCCAGTTGACCTGAAAGGACAAAAACGGCCGACGGCCCAAGTCAATGACCGCTTCGGCCAAGGCCTCATCCATGGGCACCAAGGCGGAGCCAAAACGGGCGTGTCCGTCAAAATCGCCCAAACACTGGCTTAGGGCTTGTCCCAAAACCAGGCCCACGTCTTCGACGGTGTGGTGCTGGTCAACGTATTTATCGCCCTTGCCGGTTAAGGACAGACCAAAACCGGCGTAGGTGGCCAAGGCGTTTAGCATATGGCCAAAAAAGCCCAGGTTTTCAAAATCCAAGCTGACCTGACCGCCGCCCAAGGATAAGCTCAGATCGATGTCGGTTTCCTTGGTTTTTCGGGTAACCCGGGTGGTCCGGACTTGCAAAACCAAGCCCGGAGTCTCGGGCGCGGGATTCTTGGGATGTTTGGCCGGATTGACCGGGCCATCGTGTCTCCCTGAAGGACTCATGAGTTTCTCCAAAAAATTTTGTTCCAAACTGACTGGGCGGGCCGGTTTGGGCCGGCCCAGTCCGGCTTGGCCCGTCCTAGTCGCGTTCCTTGGACTCTTTGGGCTGGCCGTTTTTGGGCCGGGGCAGGGCCACCAAACCGGTTCTGGCCATGGCCACTATGCCGTAAGGCTTAAGGCCGTTTACGGCCATGTCAACGGTCAGGGCCGTTCCGGCCACCATGACCGTAAGACTGTCCTCTTTGATGTCGCTAAGGTTTAGGGACAATAGGTTTATGACGTTTAAGGCCTCGGCCCGTTTGAGGCCGCTGACTTTGATGGTGATTAGGGCCAATTCTCCGGTTACCGGTTGATCGTTGGTTAGATCGTCAACCCTGATGACGTCAACCAGCTTGCGGACCTGTTTGACCACCTGTTCCAGGATGGGGCCGTCTCCGGAGACCACCAAATTTATGCGGGTTATCTCGGTGATTTCGGTGGGCCCGGCGGCTATGGATTCAACGTTGTAACCCCTTCGGGTGACCAGTCCGGCCACGTGGGACAAGACGCCGGGGCGGTTACGGACCAAAATGGAGAGAATTTTTTTCATTTTGTCCCCTCCTCGGTTTCAAAGAAATCGGTTTGACCCATACCGGCTGGAATCATCGGCAGAACGTTTTCATCCTGGGGGACTTTGACATCCAATAAGGCCGGTCCTTTTTGATTGATCAAGGCTTTAACCATTTCCTTGACTTTATCGCTTTTTTCGACCCTGTCGGCCCAAAGCCCGTAGACCCTGGCCAGGGCCACGAAATCTGGATTAAAATCAAAGATGGTCTGGGAGTAGCGCCGATTAAAGAAAAACTGTTGCCATTGCCTGACCATGCCCAGACAGCCGTTATTTATGATCATGATCTTGACCGGTAAGCCGTACTGCATGATGGTGGCCAGTTCTTGGATATTCATCTGAAAACCGCCGTCGCCGGAAATCAGACAAACCAAGCTTTTGGGGTTAGCCATCTGGGCCCCGATGGCCGCCGGCAGGCCAAAACCCATGGTTCCCAGGCCGCCCGAGGAAAGAAAATGCCGGGGTTTTTGGGCCTGAAAATATTGGGCGGCCCACATTTGATGCTGGCCGACGTCGGTCACCAAAATGGCCTGGCCATTACATATATCAGACAAGGTCATGATGGCCGATTGGGGTTTAATCTCGGTGGCGCCTTTGGGCACGTCCATGGGGAAAGAGTTCCTTAGTTCGGCCACTCTTTTTCGCCAAGCCGGGCGGGCATTTTTAGGAAGGCGCTTAAGGACCATTGACAAGACTTGGCCCAGATCGCCAACCACGGCCACGTCCACGGGCAGGCGTTTGCCGATCTCGGCCGGATCTATGTCAACGTGAACCACCCTGGCCAGGGGGGCGAAACGCCGAACGTTACCGACCACCCGGTCGTCGAAACGAACGCCCAGACCCAAAACCAGATCGCTCTCGTTTATGGCAAAATTGGCGTACTTGGAGCCGTGCATTCCAGGAATACCCAGACAAAGTGGATGATTGTCCGGAAAAACGCCCTTGGCCTGGAGGGTGACCACCACGGCCATGTCCGACCTTTCCACCAAAGTTAAAATGTCTGGCCCGGAATTGGTAATGGTGGCCCCGCCGCCCAAGTAAAGAACCGGTCTCTGACTGACGTTTAAGGCCTCGAGCAAAGAATCGACCGAGCGAGCGTCGGGTTCGGGGGTTTTTTCGAAGCGTAAGGGGACGCTATCGGGCAGGAGATTGTCGGGGTTGATAATCGAGGTTTGGATGTCTTTGGGGAC
>JAITJP010000419.1 GCA_031278835.1 Deltaproteobacteria bacterium | reverse complement strand
AAGGCCCAAGACAATGGCCCTGCCGACAAACCCTCAGCTTAGGCTGAGGCTCCCCGACTGGCCCCTGGGCCGGGCCCTGGGCTTAGCTAAGTGGCTGGTTTAGTTTGGCTTGACGATTTGGTTTTTTAACTACGATGACTTTGATTGGTTTGGCAAACGGTTACTGGCGTTTTGAGATATGACGCTCCTGGGGTGGACATGTTCTTTGACGAAGACAAATTAAAAGAGCTCTTAAATCAAGCTAGCCTGGATCTTATCATGCTCTCCAGGGATAACGTTCTGGAACTGAGCTCGCTTTTTGGTTTAGTGGAAAATTTGGGGCCGGCCTTTGAACCCCTGGCCACTGATCCGGAAAATCCCTCGCCGCTGGTTGGGCGCATCATAGAAGCCCTAATTTCCGTATTAAGGTTTTTGACGCTCGATCAATTGCCCGATCCCGATCAGGCCCTGGAAATTGTCGGACAGGGTTTGGGTTTATTGGAAGAACTCTCCCGGTGCCTACCGGTTCAGGCCCCCTTCCAAGGCGATTCCGATGGCTTTTTAAAGCGATGCTCAAAACTTGAACAAGCCGCTTTGGAAAAACTCATGGCCGACCCAGAGGCCCCCCTGGCTTCGACCGAGTCTGACCAGGCCTTGGAGGCCAGTCGGCCCGGACCCGAAGAACCCCGGCACCTTGCGGAAAATTTGAGCCAGGGAGCCGGGAGTGAAGCTTGGCCGGTTAGCCCCCCGGCCCTAACCAAGCCGGCCGCCGAGCCCTTCCAGCCCCGAAAAAAAGGCCATGGTTTGGCCTTTATCGTCCCCACGCCCACCCAGGCCCGCCGGGACGTTTTTATGCACACCCAAAAACTGACCGTGGAACATTTCAAGGCCGACTTTACGGCGGCTTTGGAAGAACTGCAGATGAAACTGGTTTCGGTTGAGCAAAAGGCCGATCCGGTCAGCGCCATGGCCGAAACCTCGCCCAGGTTTAGGGCCATTTTGGGAGGCTTAAGTTTACTGGACTTGGACGATTTGGCCCGTCTGACCGCCGACACCATTGGCCTAATCGATTACGTGGTCACCGAGCAGGTCACCCACTCGACCATCATTACTGACATCCTTTTAAAAAGTTGTTCTTTCATAATTTCGGGTTTATCGACCATGGTCATTAATCCCGACGGCCGCAGCTGGTCCATAAAACCCGATTGGAACGAGCAGGATCTCTCGGAATTAAGGGAGAGCTTGTGGGCGGCCCGGCAGGGTATTTTAACGGCCTCGCCCATGGTCCAGAGCCAACCAGGCTCATCGGCCTCCATCGTAAAACCCAAAAAACTTGGGGAAATTTTGGTGGAAAAGGGTTTGATTTCCGAAGGCGATTTGGGCGGACTGATCCAAGCCCAAAAAACCGTCCGAAGCGTCAGACTGGGCGAGATCTTGGTCAAAGATAATTTGATTACCCAAGAGGAGCTAAACGAAGCCCTATTAAGGCAGCAAAACGAAGACAAGGGCCGCCGCATTGGTGAAATCTTGGTCAGCATGGGCCTTTTGGAACACGAGCACATTGAAAAGGCCTTAAAGATCCAAGAAGGCATGAAGGAAACCAAGCTTGGCGAAATAATCCTAAAACAAAAGATCGGGGCCCCGGACAAGGTGGCCGCGGCCCTTAGGGAGCAAAAGCGCAGCGAAGGTCTGGCCGGGACCACCAGCGTGCCTGGGGTGCCCCACACCGTTAAGGTGGAAACCCAAAAGCTAGACGGGCTAATCGATCTGGTCGGGGAACTGGTCATAACCCAGTCTTTAATCACTTCCAACGATTCCATCAAAGAATTAAAAGAACAAAAAATCAATAAAGATCTGGCCCAGGTCTCCAGGATCACCTCGGAACTGCAGCGTAACGCCATGAGTTTGCGCATGGTCCAGATCAGTAACACTTTTCGTAAGATGAGTAGGCTGGTTAGAGATCTGGCCCATAAATTCGAAAAGGACGTGGAATTTCAAACCCAGGGCGAGGACACGGAAATCGATCGCAACATGGTCGAATCTCTCTATGACCCCTTGGTCCACATGATCAGAAACGCCCTCGATCACGGCCTGGAACTGCCCAAGGAACGCCTAAGCCTGGGCAAATCGCCCAAGGGCCTGGTTTCCTTAAAGGCCTACCACCAGGGCGGCAACGTGGTTATCGAGCTCTCCGACGACGGTAAAGGTCTGGACACCCAAAAGGTCATCGAAAAGGCCGTTGAAAAGGGCCTAATCCAGCCCGGAGAAAACTTGTCCACCATGGCCCTGCACAATCTGGTTTTTCAACCGGGTTTTTCCACCAATGATAAAATTACCGACATTTCCGGCCGCGGCGTGGGCATGGACGTGGTTAGAAAATCAATTGAGCTTTTAAGGGGCAAGGTTGATTTTACCTCCAAGCCCAACGAGGGTTCCCTTTTTACCATTAGGCTGCCCTTAACCCTGGCCATCATTGACGGCATGATCGTGCGCGTGGGTGAAAATCGCTACATACTCCCGACCATCTCCATCAATCAGTCCTTTAGGCCCAAACCGGAAGATTATTTTACCGTTAAAAATCAAGGCGAGATGATTAAGGTCCGAGACAACCTCTTGCCCCTGGTTAGGTTAAATAGGCTAGTTAACGTGGCCGAGGCCGTCTCCGATCCCGCCCACGCCCTGGTGGTCGTGGTCGAAAACGAGGGCCAAAAATGCTGCCTGATGGTTGACGAGGTCCTGGGAAAACAAGAAGTGGTCATAAAATCCCTGGGCGAGCGCTTAAAATACGTAAGGACCCTGGCCGGCGGCACCATCCTGGGCGACGGTAAGGTCGGCCTTATCCTGGACGTCAACGGTCTG
>JAITJP010000411.1 GCA_031278835.1 Deltaproteobacteria bacterium | reverse complement strand
GAAAGGTGGATAGGTTGGCTTGATAATTCAATGGAATCAAGGCGGCCGGGCAGAAGGGCCAGGAGAGGCTCGGGGGCGAAGTGCCCGGACATGACCACGGCGGCGCCGGCCAGGACTTTTTGGGCCACTTGAGCGGCGATCAGCTGGTGCCAACGTTGATCCAAAAAAGCGAAGGGCTCGTCTAGGATTAAAAGCCAGCGATCGGCGGCCAGGCTTCTGGCCAGGGCCAGGCGCCTTTTCATGCCCCCGCTCAAGGCCCTGGGGTAAGCTTGGGGCTCAAGCTCAAAAGTCTCCAGCCAGTTTAAGGCCAGTTTTTCGGCCTGGTTTGCGGAAAGGCTTTTGGGCAGTATATAGGTGAGGTTGGCCAAAGAGTTTAGCCAAGCGATTAGTAAGTTATCTTGAAACAAAACCGAGGGCGGGGTTTTTTGAATGACTTGACCACTATCGGGCTTGCTTAAGCCGGACATGATTTCGATTAAGGTGGTTTTACCGATGCCCGAGGGGCCCAGTAGGTAAAGAAGTCGGCCGCCCCGGACCTTGAGGCTGGTTTCGGAAATGACCCTATGGCCGCCAAAGTTTTTGGTGACATTGCGAAGTTCCAGGAGAACTTGGCCCTCCAGGCTCTGGCCGCTTGGTAATTGGCTTTTAAGGGCAGTCATGGCTTGGCCGCGCCTCTGAGGGCCAAGCCGGCCGCCTTTCGCCTGAGGGGGGTAATGACCGCCCCTTCCAAGGTCAGGCCCAGAATTATTAAGGCCAAAGTCCAGGCCTGCAGGTCTTCCAGGTTAAGGTTGCGATAGCTCCAGTAGAGTTTGGCCCCCACCCCGGTATGGCTGCCTAAAAACTCGGCCATGGCGGCGGCCTTCCAACCGGTGGCCAGGACCGTTGAGAGCCCGGCCAAATAAAACGGGGCAATGCCTGGGAGAATAAAAAGCCGCCAGACCCTTAGCCGGGGAACGCCATAAATCTTACCCATGGCCAAGATCCTGGGTTCCAGGCCCATGACCCCCTGAGCGGTGTTACTAAAAACAAAGGGCAGGGTGGCCGCGAAGACCGTGGCCATGGGCACCAGGGAACCGGTGCCGGCCCAGACCATGACGATGGTGACCCAGACAATGGGCGGGCAGGCTTGGAGACTGGCCACCAAAGGGGCGGTGACTTTTAAGGCCCAACTGGCCCGTCCGGCCAAAAGCCCCAGGCCGCCCCCGACCAGGTTGGCCAAGAGCGCTCCCAACAGGGTCCTAAAAACCGTATGGGCCATTTCGGAAAAAAGAACTCCCGAGCTGGCCAGTTTGGCCAAGGCTTTTAAGACGGCCAGGGGCCCCGGGGCCAAGGCCGATCCTATGAAAAGGTTGGAAATAAATAGCAAAAGGGCCCAGAGGCCCAAGGAAACCAAGTAAGGGCTTAAAGTCGAGAGCCAGGATGACTTTTTGGGCCGCCCAAAAAGTGGCCCAAAAACCCTGGTCCCCTCAAAACCATCCTGGCGAGAACCGGCCTCGGAAGAACCAAGCTCCGCCGAAGCCTGGGCCGATTCGGGCTCGGTTTCGGGGCTTGGCCGAGCTTCTCGGTTATCCAAGTTATTGGGCATTGGCCGGGGCGTCTGGGTCAAAGTAAAAATTTTCCGGCAGGGAGTTTTGGTTTGAAGCCAGATCCGGGGCGGCCAAAAGGAGAAAGTCCTCGACGCGGTCTTTGACCTCATGGGCGCTTTTGATGATTAAAGGCTCTAGGCTTAGGGAGGCTTCCAGAACCTGGGGGCCAACAGCTTTTAGGACCTCGGGGGGAAAGAGGGCTATTTTGGCCGAAACCGGTTTGGTCTCAAGATCGGCCACGCTTTGGGTCATTAGGCTAAGCAAAGCGGCCACCAAGTGGGGCTGAGTTTTGACCAAATTTAGGTTAACGGCCACGCCGGCTTGGGGCAGATAGCCGTCCCCGCCAAAGTCTTTGGAGTATTGCTCCTCCAATGAGCCAATGATTTTTAGTTTAGGATCTTTGGAAAGGGCCAGGCTGGCCATGGGTTCTGGCATTAAGGCTATGAGCCTTTGGCCTTTGATAAGCTCCAAAATAAGCTGCTGAGGCGGTAAGGATTCGGTGGGAAAGGCCCCGTGAATGTTTTTTAGCTCATCGAGTAAGCTGGCCTGGGGGCTGTTTTGCGGGCTGGCCGTCACGGTCAGATTATTTTTGGCGGCCAGGTTAAGAAGCTGGCTTACGTCTTTGGGCTGGACGGCTGGGCCGCCCGGCTCCTGGGGCAAGGGCGCTGAGATAAAATAAAACTTTCGCCAAACCGTCACGGCCACCAGCGAGACCGGGGCGCCCCGGGCCGCCGCCCGGTACAAAGTTTCCAGGTGCCCGACCCAGACGTCGCCCTTACCGGCCAAGACCAGGGCCCGTAAATCTTCAAGATTTTTCCAATACTCGACCTTGACCTGGCCGCCTTCGGGCCAGCCCTGGCTGATGGCCCCCAAAAGCGGCAATTGAGCCGTCGTGGCGGTCATGGCCGTGTAAACGGTTAGGGCGTTATTGGCTTTTTGAGCGGCTTGGTCCTGGGCCCAAGCTTGATTGGGAATTATCAGTAAGGCCAGCGAAAATAGCCAGGCCAGAACCGGGACAGCCCTTGGAGTTTTGGAAGTTCTTGTCATGTTCACCTCAAACTTTGCCGCTAATTTAGGCCCTGGGCTTTAAGTAAAAAAGGGTAATTTTTTTTTGGCCTTTAGCCGGGCTAAGTCCGGCCGAAACCTTTTTCCAGATCGATTAATTTTAAAACTATGGTCGAGGGGCGGCCGTGTGGGCAATAGCCCCCAGAATCAAGCTCACTAAGGGCTTTTATTAGGGCTTCCATTTCTATTTGGCTTAGGGGGTCACCGGCTTTCACGGCCGCCCGGCAGGCCAAGCCGTATAGCCAGGTGTCAGAAAGATCGCTGGCGATTTGTTGCAGACCCGCCCCGTCAAAATCCCTGAGGCGCTTTTTGGCCGAGGCTAAAATTTCCATAAGGGCTTCCTGGGCCGCCGCCGGTTCCAAACAAGTGGGGATGCCCCGAAGGCTCCAGACCCGGTCGCCAAAGGGCTCAAGGTTAAAACCCAGATGAGTTAAGTGTTTAAGTAATTTTTCAACGGCCAAACTTTCCTGGTGTCCCAATTCCAAGGTCTCGGGCAAAATAAGGCCCTGGGAGGGTAGCCCATGTTTACGCAGGCTTTCTTTCATGGAATTAAAAAGAACCCTTTCATGGGCGGCGTGCTGGTCGATAATGTAAAGGGCTTCCGGTCCTTCGGCCAAGATGTAGCTTTGCTGAAGTTGGGCCAAGACCTTGGCCTTTTCGGTGAGTTTAACGGTTGGTCCGGCCGCCCGAGGGCTGGCCCCGGGTTCCTCGGAAGTGGCCAGCGTTTTGAGGCTATCGAGAGGCTCGCTCAGCTCGGGGCCCGGCCTGGCTTGGTCCTGGCCGTTTTGGGTCATCCAAGGCGGGCTGGGTAGGGCCGTCTCTAGGTTGAGCTGGGGGCCTTTGGGGGCCCGGCCCATGGAAAAACGGGTTAGCCGCGAGGTGGATTTTTCGGGCTCTTTATTGGAACCGTTTTCTGAGGTCTGGGCCAGTGGGTTTGGGGCCTTTAGGGCGAGAAAATTTTTAAGGCCCGAGTCCTGGGGGCCCTGATTGGCTAGGCCCTGATTGGCGAGGCCCTGATTGGCTAAGCCTTGATGAGACTGGCTCATTTCTTGGGGCTGGCTTCTGGGCGGTCGGGCCAGGGGCGAGACGTCAATGGCCCTGGCAACGGCCTTGGCCAAAAAGTCAAAGATGAGACCGGGTTCTCGGAAACGGACCTCGGTTTTGGCCGGGTGAACGTTGACGTCAACCCGGGAGGGCTCAAGATCGATAAAAACGACTCCCGAAGGTAGGCGGCCCTGGGGCAGGGCCCGGCCGTAACCTTGAATGATGGCCTTGTTTATTAACTTGTCGCGAACCGGGCGACCGGAGACGAAAACGAATAAATTTGAGCCGCTCTTGGCCGCCTCGGGGGCGCATAAATAACCGTCGATTTTTAGATCGTCTTGCTCTTTGGCGAAGGGCAGCAGTTTTGAGGCCAACTCTCGGCCCAGGATTTTTATAACCCGGGACTGGGAATCGTTATGTTCATCCACGCTTAAAATTTCCCGGCCCTGGTCCCGAAGCTTAAGTCTAAGGTTGGTTCTGGAAAGGGCGTAGCGCTGGGTGACTTCAATCAAGTGAGCCGTTTCCGTGGCCTCGGTTTTTAAAAATTTTCGCCTGGCCGGAACGTTAAAAAATAAATCCCGGACTTCGATGACCGTGCCTTGATTGCTCGGGGCCGGGGAGAGATCCAAGATCTTGCCGCCCTCGACTTTAAGCTTATGGCCGCTCTGGTTGGCCGTTTGGCTCACCATGGTCAGCTTGGAAACCGAGGCGATCGAGGGCAGGGCCTCGCCCCTAAAACCCAAAGTATTTATGGCAAATAAATCAGAGTCAGCCGAAAGCTTACTGGTGGCGTGTCTTTCCAAGCATAAAAAAAGTTCTTCGCGGTTAAGCCCATGGCCATTGTCGGCCACCCTGATAAGTTTTTTTCCGCCTGACTCGATATCGACTTCGATTCTGGTGGCCCCGGCGTCCAGGCTATTTTCCACCAGTTCTTTTAAGACCGAGGCCGGTCTTTCCACCACCTCGCCCGCGGCGATGCGGTTTATTAGGTTTTCCGGAAGTAGCTTTATGCGACTGGCCATGAACGCTCTTTGACAAGGGTTAAACGGTCCGCCGGAGTCCCCGGAGGCGCGTTTGGCTTAATTTTAGTGTATAATAACCCAGCGGGAAGGGCTCTAAGGTCCTTTTCGGCCCGGGTCTGGCCGCCTGGTGTGGCGCTTGGCGGCCAAGCGTCGGTAAAAAAGCCCACTAGACTAAGGCCTTTTGGCCCTTTTCGGATGGCCCGCCAACTTCAAACCCGGCTGGGTTTTTGATCATGGTGATTATATCGCGTTTAGTCCGGAAAATGAAAAAGCCCCCACCGCCCGCTTTGGTGCTTTTGGGACCAGGGCTTTAAAGGGCCCTAGGGGGGCCTGGGAGGGCTTGGCAGCCCTTGACCACTCTAACCCCCCCTGATCCGGTTAGCCAGGCCTCTACGGGGCTATTTGACCCGTTTATGGGGCCTTTTTCGAGGGGGCCGAGCTTTGATATCTGGCCGGCTTGACCGGGCCCAACTTTTGCGAGCCCAATTCCCGGCCTAAAAAAAGCCGGGGGTGAGTAGGTTCCTTTGTTTAGTTGAGCCTCCCATGATTTAAGGACGCTTAGGTCCTTAAATAACTTTAAAACTGAAAAAATGGTGTATAAGTGGAAGATGAAATAATGCCTCAGGCTCCCGAAGGGGAAGAACATCCCCAGGCCAGGACTTGGCTTTGGGTCATAACCTATCCGGTGACCGTAAACCGGGATAACATGTTGATTCTGGAAACCGAAGGGGCCGAATACATACCGATTTTTCTGGATCGGGAGCAGGCCGAAAGGTTTTTGGAAAAGATCGGCCGGCCAGATGACCATTATCAGGTCCAGGCCATGCATTTATTCGACGCCAGAAAGTTCGCTCGGGAAAAGGCCCTGGACTTGGTGACCTTGACCGGGACCGGCCAGGTCCTGGATCACTGGGACCATGAATCGCCCGTGGCTGAAGCTAGCGAAAAAGAATCTGTTGAGCTTAAACCGGCCGGATCGGAGAGTTAAAAAATTCCATTTGGTTAAGGGGAGGGGCCGCTTTTGGAGTGACAAAATAAAACGGCCCTTACGGTGGAACATGCGAGTTTTAGTGACCGGAGCTAGCGGTTTTCTGGGCGGACGGGTGGCCCAAGCCCTCCTGGCCGATGGCTTTGACCTGAGGCTACTTTTAAGGCCCGGTAAACCCTCGCCTTTAGCCAAGGCTGAGCTGGCTTATGGGGATTTGTCCGACCTGGGTAGCCTGGTTAAGGCGGTTCGGGGCGTTCAGGCCATCATCCACTGCGCCGCCAAATGCGGGGTCTGGGGCCCGTTGTCCGATTACCTGGAGGTAAACTCGGTTGGCACGAGTAAGCTCTTGGAAGCGGCCCGGCGGGAAAATGTCTCCTATTTTGTCTATACCTCCACCTTGAGCGTCATTTACAATAAATTTCCCCTGGAAGGGGTCACCGAGGACCGGCCCTACGCCGCCACCCCCAAGGCCCCTTACGCCTACAGTAAGTCCTTGGCCGAGCGCGAGGTGCTTTTGGCCAATGCCCCGGGCTTCAATAGCCTGGTCTTACGGCCCCATCTTATTTGGGGTCCCGGGGATCTTCATTTACTGCCTCGCCTAGCCCAGAGAGCCAGAAATGGTCGCCTTTTCCTGGTCTCCGGCGGGCCTTATTTTATTGACGCCGTTTATATCGACAATATCGTCAGGGCCCATCAGTTGGCCCTATCCAAGCTCATTTCCGGGGCCCCGGTGGATGGCCAGGCCTTTTTTGTCGGCCAAGACAGTCCTCAAAATTTGATCCTCTTGGTCAACCGGCTCCTGGCCGCCGTAAGCGCCCCGCCCATCAGGGCCTTGGTCCCCAAGGTCTTGGCCCAAACCATCGCCCTGGCTTCCGAGTGGCTTTGGAATACCTTTGGCATTGGGGGTGAGCCGCCCTTGACTTCCTTTACCGTGGATCAAATCTCCACCTCCCATTGGCCCAAAATCGACAAGGCCAAAAAACTTCTGGGCTATGTCCCAAAAATCTCGGTCGAAGAGGGCTTGGCCCGCCTGGCCGAGGCCCACCAAAGGGGCTATCTCCGGGCTTAAAAAAAACCAATCCACCCCCGGAGCCCCCAAAAAAAAAGCCCCCACTGGTGCCCATTGGGCCCCCACTGGTGGCCCACAAGCAAAAGCCCAAAAAAGTGAGCCGCTCACTTTTTTGGGCTTAATTTTTAAGCCTGAATAGACTATACTATTGACGTTCTTAAATAATGGCTGAGAAGCACGGTCAAAAGGACAGGTTTTTTGGTCTAGTTTGGTTCAGGCAAAAGGGCCCTTATTTAACCTGAGCTGCCAAAAATTATAACATGGAAAAAAAATATAACATGGCTTGAAGAAATAATAACTCAAATTTAAAAAAAACTTGACATTCAAAATTCTTCATGTTACCTAAACTACAAAAAAAATTAGCGTAGACTTTATTGATTTTTTATAAAAGCCTTGCTACATATACGTTTCAAGAAAAACATTTTTTTGAATAGCTCTTGACTTTCTATCTTGTATACGCTTTTGTTATCGTATACAAGGAGCGATTCATATGGCCAATCCATCAAAAACTTTAATCGAAATTCCTACCAATAAAGGAGTTCATATCAAATCCGCTGGGATAAAAGGCGAAAAGTACGTATACCAATACGTTGCTTATTTTCGTAATTCCGAAGG
>JAITJP010000310.1 GCA_031278835.1 Deltaproteobacteria bacterium | reverse complement strand
GTCTTGGAAACGGAAAAATCCGAGATGTTAAAAAATCGCCTCTTAACCGACTTTATGCTGGCCAGAAACCAGGGCCTGGACCCCAGTCTTTTTGGAAGCAGCTTGTCGGTGGCCAACGTGGTTAAGTCTTTCGTCAAACACCGCCTTAACTATCAGCGCTTCAGCTCGGCCCAGGAAGTCATCGAGGAAGTTCGGGCCTTGGGGGCTGGCATCGTTATTCCCCACCCGCCCCAGTTCTGGCCAGCCTTAATCGACGATTTGGACGTTGACGGCTGGGAAGTTTGGAACCCCTCCACGCCCAACCACGTGCTGTTTTTAATCGAGAGCTTAAACCGGGCCCAAGGCCGCGGCCGGCGGCCCCTTTTGGCTTTCATGGGTGACGACACCCACATGTCCTCAAAAATCAGGGCCAACATCACTGAGGATAAAAACGGCCGAGGCCGGGAGATAGGTTTTCAGCCGCCTTGGTGGGAAGCCCCGGTGGCCCAGGCCCTAAAACGAACCGGCCAGAGCCGAGAAAGAACCATGGACGAATATCGGGCCAGGCTTTCTTAAAAAATTCTCCAAAGGCTAAGTTAAGGGTAAATTTTTCTTGACTTGGTCTTAAAATTGATTTTTTAGCGACAAAAATGGTTTTACTTTAGCTTGGTCCATAAGGCCAATGGAGGTATTTTATCATTATTTGATAAAATACCCAAAAGCGCTGTTTTCATTGATTGTCGTAAAAAAATCATTGAAGGAAAGTAAAAAAAACCTAAACGGTAAACCAATGTCAAAAAACACCTTAACGCACAAGTTCGTTTCCGACCCCGATGAGGTGGCCGCTTTTTTCCAAGCCCTAATCGAGGGCTTTAAAAACCGCAAGATCACGGTGACCTCGGAGGCCCGCGAACAAAGCCTGGTTCCAGCCGAGATAATCGAAATGACCGTGGAGGCCGTTCAAAAGAAAGGCCGCGTCCGCCTAAACGTCTCGGCCAGCTGGAGTGAGGGCGAGCCCTACCCCAAACGGACCCTTTTTACCGACCTCAAGGCCGGGCCCAAGGAGGCGCCCCAGGCCGCCCCCACGGCCCAGGACCAGGTCGAGACCCAGGGCGAGACCCAGGCCGAGGACCCAGAGGCTTAAGCCTTTGAGCGGCCAAAGCCAATCGGCCCAAGGCCCGATTGAGTTTAGCTGGGCCCTTATTTTTGACTTAATTTTACCCCGAAAAGTTACGGGGTGATCGTTGGTGCCCCATGAAGGGTGACGATTTAGAAGTTTTTTTAAAGCTCTTAACCACCGAAGTGCTGCAATCGGCTACGGACGCCAGAGATCTGCTTTTTAGGCGCGATCCCTCAAAAAGCCGTTCGCTTTTTAACCGAGTCACCTACATATCAAACCAGGTGGCCCAGTTGCAAAAGCAGGCCTTGGAAAAGGCCATGCGCAATGGGCCAAATCGCGAAAGCCTTTATTTGCAGGGCTTATCGTCGGTGGCCTCGCGTTTGGAGAGAATCAGCGATTTACTTTTAAATTTGGATCGCCAGGCCGGCTACCTGACCAGAATTAGCGTTTTATATCCCTACAATCTCGACGAGTTTTTTAAGCAAATCTTGTTTGGCTTGGAAAAGATCTTTCCGGCCTTTGTCCAAAGGGACGTGGGTTTGGCCGTGAAACTGGGCCAGATTGAGGAAAAACTTGATTCCTGCTACGCCAATCGTTTCTCCCGGCTAATCAAAGAGTTTGGCACCGGCTCCTCGGCCGACGACCTGGTGACCGTCATCATGATCGTCCATTATTTGGAGAGAATCGGTGACATATTTTTGGAGATTGGCGAAAAAATAATCTACATAAGCATGGGCGAGAAGATAAAACTTGAGCAATATAAAGCTTTGGGCGAGGGTTTAAAGGCCACCGGGGAATCGATGGAACCGGCCAATCTCGATTTTCGCTCCATCTGGGGCGGGCGTTCGGGCTGCCGCATCGGGGTCATTGGTCACCATGACGACCTGGGCGGCCAAAGCGATCAGACCGTGGTCTTTAAACACGGCCCGGCCTCGAAAATGACCCGGGAAAGGGATAATCTCTCGCTTTGGGAGGAGATCCGTCCCGGCCTGACCCCCAAGGTCAAGGCCTTCATTCCGGCCGAAGCCGGAAACGAAGCGGCTTTAATTATGGAGTTTGTAAATAGCCGTAATTTACAAGCGCTTTTACTTGACAACTCTTCAGACGAGGCCAGGCAAGGCATAAAAGCCGCCTTTAAGACCATGTTCAAACTCTGGCGGGAAACCAAGACCATCAAAGAAGTCTCCTCGACTTTTTGCCGCCAGACCGAGGATCGCCTAAGGGAAGCCACCACCTTATTTCCCAGAATAATGCGCCATGAGGGCAGCCTGGGCCCTTGGAAATCGCGCTCCGTGGCCGAGGTCTTGGCCGAGGCCAAAACCATGGAGGAAAGTCTCAAGGCCCCCTTTACGGCCAGAATCCATGGGGACTTTAATCTCTCCAATCTGCTTTTTAACCCAGAAACTCAAAAGCTCACTTTCGTGGATATCTACCGTAGTCGCGAGACCGATTATCTGCAAGACGTTTCGGTCATGTTGGTTTCCATTGTCCGGCTTCCGGTGACCGGCTACCAAAGTCGCTTGCGCCTTTACCAGGTGGCCAGGATGGCCGAATCCCTGGTCCGGAGCTTTGCCCAGGAAGAAAACGACCTGACCTACAAGGCCAGATTGGCCTTTGGCCTGGCCAGATCTTTTGTCACTTCCACCAGGTTCGTTTTAGACGATCACCTGGCCGCTCAATTCGTGGCCCGGGCCCGCTATCTCTGGGAAAAAATCATCAGCCACCGGGCCAAAAACCGGCCTTGGGCCGATTTCAACTTTTCTTTGGAGATCCTGGAAATCTATTTGGACTAAAATTTGGCCAAAAAACACGCCCCTCTCTCCCGGGAGAGAGG
>JAITJP010000307.1 GCA_031278835.1 Deltaproteobacteria bacterium | reverse complement strand
ATCCAGCCTAAGACCCAGCTCCTCGATTCGCCAGGGGTCAAGGCAAGAACGGTACATGCCCTCGTAGTCACCCACGTGCTGGCCGTCAACTATAAAAAATTTATGATAATCGTTTTCCGTGGGCACGATACTTTCCCAAAAAAGCCATCAGTCAATAAAATCAGTAAACCAGCCAGTTTTCGAGTTTTTCCCCCACTCTGCCCAAAGACCCTAGGCTCTTAAAAAAACTTAAGGCAAGCCATGGCTTCATAAGTGACCTTTAAAATCACTAGTTATTATAGCTTTTTTTAAGTCCAAAGAAAAGCGCCGCCCTTTCAGCCCGGCCCGGCCCCAAAAAAAAACAAAAAAATCCCAACGGGATTTTTGAAAAACTTTTGGCCCGACCCCCATGGGGGAAAATTAGCCCATGAATTGATGATCATGGTCCTATCGACCTGGGCGGCCGATGATTTAGCCTCAACCTAAGCCTTAAAAAATTTTAAGCCCTGCCCTCGAGCTTAGCCGCCGGCCTGGTCGCTTCGAGGACCATTTATCCCTGGCCAGGTTTTAGGCTTTTTGGGGCTTAGGTTTAGACCTTTTTGACTTAGCCTTTTTGAGATTCCTTTGAGTACAATTGGCGGGCCCATTTTAGCGTCGCTTGGATCTTGGTTTCTAACAGGTCGCAATCTTTCCAAACCTTGTATAAAGTCTTAGGATCGTCGAGATTCTTGAGACGAGCCCAATTTGGAATCTGGTTAACGGTTGGGCCTTGGGTTAGTCTTTGACTGATTTCGTCCCAAACCGGCTCGACTCTATCCAGGTATTCTTTCTTAAGTTCCGTGACCATAAGCTCGGCCATGGCTCGATGGTCAATTATGGCTTTAGTAAGATTGTCCAATTCTTTCTGATTTTCTGGACTGATTAATTTCGAAATATCCTTGACCAACTTCATGCTCAATTTCAAGGGAAGTTCCCAATTGAAGATAAAATTTAGCAGATCTCGCCTGGCTATGAAGGCTTCCGGGGGGCGGCTGGTGGGATTGTCTAAATCTTGGGCTGATTCTATTGTCTCTAATTGAGCTTGGCTTTGGTCGATTTTTTCCACGTTGGCTCTCCCTAAAAATGGTTACCCTGGTATGGTTTAAATACTGCCGGGGCCTTAGTCCTGGAGTTGGTGAAAAGTGTCTAAGGGTTATTTTAGAAAATTATAGCCTTTATGGCCTTTGGCCGCCCTGATTTGTTAAAACCAATAAAAAAAACCAATGCTTTGGTTGATTATCTGGCCTAAGCTCAGACAGAATTGTATTGATTGGAAAAAGAAATTGACCGAGATAGACCAGAGTTTTAAGTATTTAAATAAATAATCAATTAAGTTTTAAGTAACTTGATAAAAAAATAAAAAAATTCCCCTTGGTTTTAAGAAAAAAAAAATAACCAAAAAAAGGGAAGTCTTGATTGACCAATTTTTTAAAAATGGGGCCGATGGTTTTTCTCGCCCACAGTCAAAGCGGCCCGGCCATAGACAGCTGGCCATCGGCTAAGACTGACTGCCAGTAATCAGTAAAAAAAACCAATTCCGTTCAAACCACTTCCGTTCAAATCGATTTTGTTCAGCTTTATAAGGTCTTTGGTAATATCACTTTGGTTGACCGGGCCAGGCCCCGGGCACCCGGGAGGCCTGGCTGGGGGTCTAAAATCAGGGCGCCACTAGGGCTTTTCATCGAAATTGGGCTTTTTGGCCAAGGGCTCCAAGGGCCTTAGGGGGCCTTATTGGAGTTTTATTTTGGCCTAAGGGCCCCTGGCCGTGGGCCAGGCTGAGCCTGGTATTGGTGCTTTTAGTTTGCTTTAATAGGGGCCCGCTCAATACCTTTGGACTTAATTAAGGATGAAGGGGATTTTTTTTGCGGAAATGATTTTTTGGGAATTACTATTTATCCGAAAACAACCGGCCCAGACTATGAACGAACGGGTCCATTTCCATTCGAAATTTTTTCCAACTATCGAGATCGGCCGCGGTATCGTAATTTGGGGTTAAACCGGCTTTACGATAAATCTCCATATGTAAAGACTTCAGCCGGCTTAGGTACTCATCATTGGAACGCCTTATGACTTGAATATCCTGCCAAATCTTGGTCAAGGTCTCCTGGTCAAATATGTTTTTAAGTCTGACCCAAGACGGTACCCTTTGAAAGGTATCCATTTTAGACATGGCGTATCTAGCCAGGTCATCGGGGGCCAAAATCGGCATCTGACTATCGTCCAAATAGAGCTGACATAAATGCTGGCAATAATTGTCCATGACTATCTGTTGTTGTTCCGAGGCTTTTTTAAGTTTATTTAGTTTTTCCTCATCCTCCGGCCTGACACTCTGAAAAGCCTCTTTTAATAGTCTGGTGACGGTTACGGTTGGTTCCATATAATTGTAGGTGAAATCCAGGATATCCTCGGCCATTTTAGTCGGAGAGGGCAGGTCATCCACGACTAATTGGCCAGAATCCTTGGAATCATCTAAATTTTGGTTCGATTCCCCACTGGATTGTGTTTCTGAGTTAGTTTTATCGTCTTTTTCCACGATGGCCCTCCAGGCGATTATGAGAAATGGAATTTTCCAATTCTAACCAGAATTGTTTCTACTGGAATTCTTAAAAACTGTTTAAGTGATTTTTTCAAAAATTTTAACCTTTATGGCAAATGACAGCCATAATTTGTTAAAAACGGATAAACCCGGGCCATAGTTGATTACTGGTCACAAGTTCGAGCCGGATAAATTTTCTATTTAGAAAATAAATTGGGCCAAAAAAGGCCAGAATTTTTTAATTTTTTGATGAAATAATTAAAAAAAATTAAGGCCCTATCGAAATATTGATGAGGTGGTAACTTAAATTTAAGAAAATTAATAAAAAGAAAACCAGACTGGGAGGCCTTGATTAACTGGCCCTGAGAAAAATTACTAAGGCTTATTTTGAATATTATAATAAAGATTGGCCTTTGGTCAAAATTTTAATTTGGGCGAGCCTTTGGTGATTAGGCGGCCTAGGCTCCGGGTTAATTTTGGGGCTAAAATAAATTCTCCGAAATAGCCTAGAATTTTTTTTAAGTATTTAAGTAAATAACAATTAAGTTTAAGCCTTAACCATCTGGCCAGGGGTGAGGTTTGCTAAGGAAACTGGCCGGGGTAATCCTTAAAAAAACAGTTATTTCAAAGCCCAATAATCAGCGGCCGCTTTGGCTGGTTTTTTTATGGTCCCGAGTTTACCGGCCTCATAGGCAAGCTTAAAAAAAACAGGGCAAACGGGTGACCGCTTGCCCCAAAGAAGGGCCATTAGAGCGCTTTTGATCGAAATTGAGGTTTAGAAAATCTTCCTAAGGGGCCACTCGGGGCCTA
>JAITJP010000230.1 GCA_031278835.1 Deltaproteobacteria bacterium | reverse complement strand
GGTCTAGTTGATGGTAGTCCCAAGGGGACTCGAACCCCTGTTTTCGCCGTGAGAGGGCGGTGTCCTAGGCCACTAGACGATGGGACCAGGCAGCCAGAAATATTTTTTGTAACACATCTAGAAGACAGTGTCAATATTTTTTTCAGGGATTTTTCTAGCCGTGCCCATGGGCTTGGTTCATTGATTTGGCCCAAAAACTTAGTTTGGGCACTTTGGCCCATCATTCTGGCTTAGTGCCTTTGAACCATAGGCCTGGCTGGGCCGATAAAAAGCCTCCCCGGTGGCCAGGTGGCCGCAAAAAAGCTCACCATAAAACTTTAACACCCCGGCCAATGAAAATCTCGATAAGTTTCATAAAAAAATTTTGACCCCAAAAATCACAAATAATTTTTCGTCGGATTTTGACCCAAACGGCTTTTTTGGGCCTTGCCCGGTAAACGACCATTTTAGGCCCGTGGAGCCTTTCTGGACGGCTACCCTAAGGTAAATTCTGGATTCGGTGACCTAGGGGCGCTATGGGGCTATTTGGGGCCTTTACGGGCTTGTTTGAGATGGGGCTGAATTCCGAGTTTTTTGTTTTCTGGATGGCTTGGCCAAATTAAATTTTCCCCAGACCATTTTCGGCCATGCTGGGCATTTTTACCGGCTTTGGCTTATCCGGGTGATCTCTCTGGGTCATGGCCTTATTAGCTATATTCGTAAATGTATTTTAATTTGTCAAAATCCGGCAATTCGCCCTTGTCGCCAAAGGGCCGGTAAAAGTATTGGCAATTGATAAAATCAACGGTCACCGGCCAGCACCAGGGCGATTCAATGTTATATTGATCCTTAAGGCCATTTACGTCTTTGAGAGCAACGCTAAAGAAAAATAGCCAATTGAAGATATTCTCATCTAGAAAGCCTAATTTCGAGAGGAAATTTTTTAGATCACGACCTTTGGCCTTTAGGCAAAATAAATCGGTACCGAATTCTCTGACCACCATGGGACCTAATTTGGCCGTTTTTAACGAGCCCATTTTATGAACGGCGTACAGGGTAAACGATGACAAGGGTATCTCGGGGCGACCGCTATAACCCCTGGGGTGAAAAAACTTGGCCCAGTCCGGGTTAATCTTAAAAACAAACCAGCTGTCTAAATTGTCCGAGCCAATGTCACAAAGTTGACTGGGCGTCCCAATGGCCAGGTAACGAGTCTTCAGTAAACCCCTGGTTAGGAAAGGCGAGCATCCGCCACCTGAACTTTCATACCACAGGTAATCCAAACGCACGGCTAAGCGCGGCTTAACGGTGCGGTCATCCCCTGCCCTGCTATCCCTGGTGAAAATAACCTTTTGAGCCTGACTTTGATCGTCAAAAACCAGTTGTAACCCCTGCGAGGGTTCTAAATCGTACTCAGCCCCATCTCGGCCATTTATGCCCCTGATTAGATTTTGGCTCGAATAATTACCCGACGAACCGCTGACCAAACTCACGGTCCGGGAATTGTTTTTCAAATACACGCTTCGTAAACCCAGTCTGTTTTCAGAAGCCAGGTACAATAAACGGCTTAGCGGCGTACCGGCGGCCACGGCCTCTAGGAGACTTTCGTGGAGGTAAGCCCCGCAGCGATGAGTATGTCCACAAATTGTAAAATGAATTTTATCCCTTTTAACTTCTTTTTTCGTCTCAAATAAACCGTAGATTTCATTTCTGTGCCCATAAAAGGTTCCGTAATCTTTATCCGTTAAATCAGAGACCAATCCCATGGGACCAAAAATAAGACTAGGGGCTGGCTTTACCGGTAGATTTCCGCTGAGCTTCTGAGGTTTGTTTATTAACAGCGGAAAATTTGGTTCATAGCAAACGTAACTAAAGTGCGAGGCCAATATGTTTATGGCTCCGTTTTTCTTGGTGGCGGCTCGGGCCAGCTCTAACTGCTCAGCCGTGCAGGCCTTATTGGCCCGGGGCAGGGTTGTCCCGCCGCCAACGGTGGTGACAATAATATCCTGGGATTCACCCCAGCCAAAAAGTAAGAGATTCTGACGTCCGCCAATGGAAATACAAAGGTCCTTCCAAGGGCTGACCGTTTGGTAGAACCAGTGGAGATTTTCTTTTTTAAAGAAACTAATGATTTCCTCCAGGCTTTTTTGACCGGAGAGCAAATAGGTGTCTTTGAATTCTTTACCAAACAAAAGGGCCGCTTCGTAAAAGGTCAGATTATTGTCGCTGGCCACCGAGGTGTTTGTTCTTATCAAGGTACTGTTGATTAAGGGGGCCATTATTCGAGGCGAAGTTCCGTAAGGGCTGTCCATGCCCTCATGATTTCCGGCCACCAGGCACAAGGGTTTTTGAGTGGTTTTATAATGACCGTGGACCAAGGAAAGGGCCATGACCGCGTCGGTAAAACGCGGGTAAAGATGATAAGAATTAACCTGTTCGCTAAACTTAAAATATCGCCATAAGTCGGCGGTCCGTTTGACGGCCGTGGTGACCTTTGACCCGCTCGGAAAGGCTACGGCGGCCGGTTTTATGCTCCGGACGAAATCATAGAGATCCCCTAGCCACAATAAAAGGTCACTGGAAGCGCCCAATTCTTTCATTAGCCGCCAAGATGGCCAAAGCGTTTCTCGGGAAATGGCCCCCAAAAACTCAGAATCCGATTCGGGCGCGCCTTCAATCATTTGAGGAGTGACTAGTTTAAACAAAGTTTGTCTGGCGTTAATGTGGGTATCGGCCATGACCCCAATGTCCAGATAATTCTTGTGGGTAAAATAAACCGGATGCCTGGAGGCCAAAAAAACCCCGTTTTGAGTTGACAGATAACTTAGCCGTTTGGGTTTGGCCAAAGCCGCGGCCCGGGGATCTTGGTCTAAAATTTGATTTTCTGATTCGTTATTTTGAGCGGCCTCGGAAGCGAGGCCCGGCCGGGCCTGTCTTGAAAGGGGAGGCGGGTTAATTTCAAACTCAGAGGGTTCTGGGTTAAAAAGCCGATAGAAAATTATTTCTTTCGAAGCCCCTTTTGAGCTGGTAAGCTGATTTTTGGCTAGGGGCCTCAAGATACCCGTTTGATTGGTAGCCAAATGGCCGCCCTTATTGACTTCCCGGTCAAAGATTTCCAGGAGCAATTCGTCACCAGGGTTAACCAGGTATTTTTCGACATCAGTTGGCCTGGGCCGATACTCAGACTCGAAGCGGTTTTCAATATTAATGCTTTCCGTATTTGTTTCTAAAACCTGTTTTATTGATTTAAAAAAAAGCCCATCCAACCTGACTTTCCAGTCAAGGAACAAAAAAACCAGCTCCATCAGGCCATTTTGAAGGGCCGGGGTTAAGTTCTCGGTCTTAAAGCTGAGCTGAAATAACCACCGGTAACCGGCTTTTAGGTACATGTCCACGGCCGAGGAGTGTAATACCCCAAATGGTTGTTTGCCCGAGCCCTGAGGCCCGTTTAAATTAACCGGTTTATCACCGTCAACGTTCAAATCTCTGTTTATTTCTCCCAAATAAAAACCAAAAAAATCTCCGGCTTCAAAGCGTCTTACGGCCGCGTCCTGATGGCCGTAAAGATTGTTTCGAGGCGCGGCCGTGTTGATTAGCCTATTTAAATAGGACTGGTAATCAGAAACGCCGTCGTAACTATCCCAAGGTCTTAACAAAAGCTGAGCATAAAACTTTAAAGCTAAGCCTATCTTAAGGGCAGAGTCAGGCTGGTCGCCCCCGGACATTTTCAATAGCTGAAAGGCCCTCTGGTCAGCGGCCAAAACCACGTTTAAAGGGTCGCCTTCTTTCAAAATGGCCGGGCTGCCCAAGGCCGGATACAGGATTACTCCCTTAAATCCGCCTAAATTCAAGATAAATTTACTATCTCCGAGCTGGTTGGCCATTTTGACAAACTCCTTGTTAACTTATCTAAAATTCTAGATAATTTTTTTTAAAGCCCATAGAGCCAGAATTTGAATACTTTTTATATAACGTCTTTTAAATTCTAGATAAATTTATTCAGGACCAAGAGCCCAGAATTTAACAAAAATCGATTAAGTTCGCTAAATTTCTAAAAAAAGTTTCATCTAAAAAAAGCTCGTTTTTTTAAATCATTAGGCCAATCTTTATAAATTCAGATGGGTCATTCAATTTTAAATGGTCAGGCCTTTAAACCCTGTTGGATAATATGGCTAAAATTCTAAAAAAAAATTTTAGCTAGACCAGGCTAGGTAGTTCCAACCAATCATATAACTATCAGTAAATTCTAGATAAGTCTATCAAAGGCCATAACCAATTTATTATATAACTAATTGATAAATCAAGTAAAAATTAAAT
>JAITJP010000202.1 GCA_031278835.1 Deltaproteobacteria bacterium | reverse complement strand
GCCGGCTCGTCTTCGGAGTTTAGGTTGACCACGACCTTGATTTGGCTGGTTTCCACAGGCGGCGCGTTAATGGCAATGACCTTGATGTCAACTGGGCCAACGGAAATTCGAGGAGCCTTTTCGCCAGGTTTTGGAATACCTAGCTGCCAGCCCTGCAGGATATAACCGGCCGGGGTTTCCAGGTAACCGTCGGCGTCAAAGGTGAAGTTACCAGCCCTGGTGTACATTATCTGGTCAGTGACGCGATCTCGGACTTGGAAAAAGCCATCGCCGGTGATGGCCATGTCGGTATCTTGGGCTGAGTTCATAAAGGAACCCTGGGTAAACATCTGCTGGACGGTGGAGACCTTGACCCCTCGGCCGATTTGGTTGATCTTACCGTTTGACCAGTAGTCTTGGCTGATAAGGTCTTCGAAGTTGGTCCGGGCGGCCTTAAAGCCCACGGTGTTTACGTTGGCTATGTTGTTACTTATAACCTGCATGCCAGTGGACAGGGCCGAAAGTCCCGTGACGGCTGCGTACATGGCGGCGGAAATACTCATCGTAATACCTCGACGGTTTATTTTTTTTGGCTGACCTCGGCGGGCTGGTCAGCCAAAGGCTTTTTTTTGGGCTTAGGCCGTGGCCTGAGAGTCGGAGTTGGCCGAGTCGGAATCGCTGGAGTCTGACTCATTTGAGGCGACTTGAGTTTCCGAGGAATCGGAGTCACTGGAGTCAGAGTCGGCCGTGTCGGTGTCGTTGGAGGCCACTTGGGTGACCGCCTCGGCGGTTTCGGTTGAGGCTACTTGAGTAGCCGAGGAGTTGGTGGTGGTAGCCTCATCGCTGTTGGTGATATCGGTGGCCGTGGTGGTGGACTGGAGGATCTCCATGACCTGGCTAAGGCTGACCTGGACATTACCCATGTGGATAATGGGCTGACCGGTTTCGTCAAAGGAGACGCTGGAAACGCGGCCGTGAATGACCGGGACTATGCCGGTAGTCATGGTTTCGCCGGCGGCGTTGGTGGCGGTGATTTGGAACTCATAGGCACCGTCGGCCACCTTGGTGCCGCTGGTGTCTCGGCCATCCCAGGTAAATGAGTAAGTGCCGGCCTCGGTCATGCCCCAATCGTACATGCGTATTTGATTGCCGCTTGAGTTGATTATGTAGAGCTGGATATTGCAATTTTCGCCCACTTCCAGGCTGGCCGTGGTGTCGACCAGGCCGTTATTAACGGAAAGGAGATTGGACTGGGCCTCGACGTCTTTGCCGATCAGGGTCAGGGTCTGGAACTGGTTTTGGGCCTGGATGTAACTGGCCATGGAAGTGACGTTGGTGTTTAGGTTGGTTAACTGCTCAAGCTGAGAGTATTGGGCCAGCTGAGCGGTCATCTCGGTGTCTTCCATGGGGTTAAAGGGGTCCTGATTTTGCAGCTGAGTCAGTAACAAGGTTAAAAAGGCGTCCTTACCTAGTTGTCTTTCGCTTCCGTCGGTCACGGGAACGGTTTCTGCCGTCCAAGCTTCCAGGACCGTGGTTCTGGCCGGAGGTGGGTTGTCGGCGCTGTAAATTTGCATTTTTTAATCTCCTAAACCAAGCTGGCTTTGGAAAGGGCTTATTTTTGAGGCCAAAAAGTCGAGGTTTTGATCCGCTCAGCTGGGCAAAAGGCTTTACTGATGGGTTGGGGCCCTGGGCGGCTAAGGGTTTTAAACAACCGCGTCCAGGAGACGAGCTTGTTCGTAAGCCGTTAGGGACTGATCGGACTGGGCAGATGGGGCCAATGGGTCGGCCGAGGCCCTTTGGCTGGAAGCGGCCTTGGAATTATCGTAACCAGAGCGGGCCATGGACCAGGGGCTGGAATCGTCGCCGTCGTAGGAAAGGGTCATTTCCAGTTCCAGGCCGGCTTGGGCCAGGCTGTCTTTGAGCGAGGACATTTCTTTTTCCAGGGCCTCGTAGGCGGCCAGGGATTGGGCCTTGATGTTGGCCGTAAGTTTGTCGCCAGAGACTTTGAGCTCAACGTCTAGGTGGCCCAGGGCTTCGGGGTCAAGGTTCATCCGGAGGCGGTGAACGCCTCGTCTGGCCGAGTAAATAAGTTTTTGACTAATTTGTTTGGCCAGAGTTTCACCGGCGTAGCCGCTGGCCGCTTCTTGGGATAGGGCCGAGCCAAAGAGTGATTTGTCTAGACCCCAGGACAGGGTTTGGCTTTTTAAGCCGCTTTGGGCCATGAGGCGCTCCTCTCTTTCGCGGCTTTGTCTTTGTCCCCCGCCGCCGCGGTCAAAGTTTTCACTGGTGGTTTCTCGCCAAACGGCCACCCCGCCTCGGAGGGCCTGCAGGGCTGGGGAGAGTTCGGCAAAGTCTTGGCTAAGGCTTCGGTCGCCCAAAAGGGTCATCTTGAGAACTATCTCGTTAAATAGCGGTTCTTTGACCAGCTGGCCATCTTGGGCCGTTTGGGACAAAAGGTTTTGGATCTCTTGGGCCACCTTGGCCGGATCGCTAGTGACCGGGCCAGGGCTTTCGGCAAAGGCTAGGAGCCCCAGTAGGTCGTTAAGATTGGCCTGGCCTTGGTTGGCTTCCAGTAATAAATTTAATTGGCTAAAGGTTTTTTGATCAGCGCCCAGGGCTTGGAGGGCTTGGACCAGGCTGTTTAGATCACCATCTTTTAGGAGGGGGGCCAGGAGCTCATCGGAGCCATTGGTGATGAGCTTTCTTAGATCATAGGAAGTAATGGCCTGACCGGGGCTCAGGGAGGTCACGGCCTTAACCACCTCGGTGGATAGGCCCAAGCTGGCCAGGTATTGACCCAGGCCGTTTAGGCCATCGGGAGAGGCCGTTAAGGCGCCGGAGCTTTGGGCCCCGCCGGCTTGGCTGGCCAAGAGATCGGCTTTGTTTACCGTTCTTAGGAGGTTATCTAGGGTCAATTCTTCTTGGGCCAGGCCGCCGATGAGCTTGGCGGCCTCCTCGGAAGTAAGGCCGCTTTCAAGAAATAAGTTTTCTAAGTCAGAGAGGGCTTCTTTATCAAGTTTCCAGCCCTGGCCCAGGGAGCCAAGTTTTTCCAGGGTGTTTTTTAAAAAAGTCGTAGGTAGGCCCCCGCCTTGAAGGAGGTAACCGTTTAGGGCCTTTTGGCCCTGGCCGCTGGCCATTAAACTTGTGCCCAGTTGGGCTCTAAAACCGGCCGGCAGGCCGCTTCCGGCCACGACCAGGGAGGCCAGGGCCGTTCTTTGGTGAACCCTTTCGGCCCCAAAGCTCTCGGCTTTTTTTTCTCTTTCTTCTTTCTTTTCTTCTTCTTTTTTAAGCTCTTGGTGTCTTTGACTAGCCTTTTTTAACTCAGCCTCGATATCTTCGCGCTTACTTCTTAATCCCTCTTCAAGTTTTTTGCGAGCTTCCTGTAACTGGCTCCGGTTTCTGGCCAGTTCTTCTTGGATACTTTCGCGGTTACGATCGGATCGCTCCAAGAGCGCTTCAAACTCTTGGTCGTAGCCTACTTCAAAGTTCTCGGTCGGGATGGTCACCTCGGTTTGTTCGATCCTAACTGAGCTTATGGTAAGTATGGAACTCATGTTCTTCCTCAAAAATGGACCTTTTAAAGGGGCCTTTTGGTCTGGCTCCCTTTTTGGGCTAGGTCAAAAAGGGAATTCCTGAAAGGCCTATAGCAACCCACGTGCCAAGGTGCTCCATTGGGGCCAGCGCGGGTCTATTTAAGTGGGCGATTTTGAGCCAGGGGGCTGGGATTGGGGCTTTTCGAGCTTGGCCGGCGAGCTTGGCCGGGCTTTTTTTTAGGCCCGGGCAATGGGAAAATTTTTCCTGGGGGCAAAAAGGCTCAAAGCTCAAGTGGCTAGGGAACTTAAGCCCAACGGGATGCTAAAGATTGGCATGGGGATTGCATTGTCATGGGCGGACGACCGAGCCCGAGGCCCCGAGATGGCTAATGGGGGCTAAAAATTGCTTTTGGGGCCGGTCCCTTATGAGGAGAAAGACGATGAAAAGCCCAAGTGAGAATTTTTCCCTAGAAAGCCGCCCCAGCCTGGTCACCCTGGTCTCCATGGTGAGCCTGGTGAGCCTGGTGAGCCTGGTGGTTTTGTTTTTGGTTGGCTGCGGCCCTAAGCTTAATCAGCCCTCCAGCTTAAATAACCAAGAAGCGGCTTTATTAAATCCCCCGGTTCAGACCTATCCCAACCCGGCCTTAAAGACCGAGGGCTCGCTTTTTAGCGAAGATTCCCGGCCAGACTTTTTCGCCGACGTCAAGGCCAGAAGGGTTGGCGACATCATTACCATAAATATCGTCGAGACTAGCCGGGCCACCAAGCAGGCCAATACCAGTACCGGTAGGTCAAGTTCTTTGAACGCCTCGGTGGACAATCTCTTTGGTTTGGAGACCAGATTGCCCAAACCCTTGGGCCTGGACATCACCCAGGGCATTGGCGGCAGCTCCAGTAGCCAGTTTTCGGCCAGCGGCTCCACGGCCAGAAACGAAAACATCACGGCCAAGATCTCGGCCCGTATTATCCAGGTCCTGCCTAATGACAATTTGGTGGTCAGGGGTTCCCAGGAAATCATGGTCAATAATGAAAAGCAATACATAACCGTCCAAGGGGTGGTTAGACCAGCCGACGTTGCCACCGACAATTCCATTTTATCGACTTATTTGGCCGACGCCCGCATCGAGTATACCGGCAAAGGCGATATCAGCAGTAAGCAGCGCGAAGGCTGGTTAACTAGGGCCCTAGACAAGATCTGGCCTTTCTAATTTCACTTTTTTACATAAAAAATCATTCATATTTCAAAGAGGAAATAAAAATGAAATCAAAATATTCCTTTGGCCAAAAGCCAACTGTCACCGTCAAACCTGGTTTTAAGCTAATCTTACTGATGATCTTAAGCTTAATTTTACTCCAGTTCCTAACCTTCCCGGCCCGGGATCAAAGTCAGCTCGAGCCCAAGGCCTTTGAGGAAATGGCTTCGGAGCGCCAGGCCAAGTGCCCGGAACTGGAAGGCTCTGAGGCCCTAGATGAACTTAATGGCCAAGGGGCCCTTAACTAAACGGCCAGCCTGGCGGCCTTTTTTTAAAAAAATGGAAAAAAATGGAATTGACCAAGCGGGGTTGGCTGAGATGAGTTTTAAAGGTTTTTTTGGCCCTATGGTCAGGCTGGCCCTTTTGGGGCTATTGACCGGCGGCTTTTTAGCCTTATGGCCCGGCCAGGCTTGGGCCATCAGGCTTAAGGAACTGGCCACCTTCGAAGGGGTCAGGGTTAACCAGATTACCGGTTACGGGCTGGTGGTTGGCTTAAACGGCACCGGGGACAAGGACCAAACCGGCTTTACTCGTCAGAGCTTGTCTAACCTCTTAAAGCGCATGGACGTGACCGTGGCCCCCACGGCCCTTAAGGTCAAAAACGTGGCCGCCGTCATGGTCACGGCCGATCTGCCGGCTTTTGTCAAACCAGGCACCAGGATTGACGTCTTGGTTTCCAGCTTAGGTGACGCCACCAGTCTTCAGGGCGGCACCCTGTTACTGACGGCCTTACGGGGCTTAGACGATCAGATCTATTCCATTGCCCAGGGGCCCCTGTCGGTGGGCGGTTTTGCCATCGCCGGTCAGGCGGCCACGGTTCAGAGAAACCATCCCACCGTGGGCCGGATCGTTCAGGGCGGCACGGTGGAAAGGGAAGTGCCCATCAGGTGGCAAGGCAAAGAAACCATGACCGTTAAGCTACACTCGCCTGACTTTACCACGGCCTCCCGGGTGGCCGAATCCATAAACGAAGTTTTGCCCGGGGCCGGGGCCCGGCCCATGGACGCGGCCACGGTGGAACTAAGCGTTCCTATGAATTATCGGGAAAACTTAGCCGTGATGGTGGCCGAACTGGAAAACGTGGCCGTGGAACCCGACTCCATCGGTAAGGTCATCATAAATGAACGGACCGGATCGGTGGTGGTTGGCGAAAACGTCAAACTCTCGACCGTGGCCGTGGCCCACGGCAACCTGTCCATCCAAATCCGGGAAGGCCAAAACGTCAGCCAACCCGACCCCTTCTCGCCCGGGGAGACGGTGGTGACCCCGGAAACGGACGTAAACGTCGAGGAAGGGGCCGACAATCTGCTTTTGATTGAGCGCTCCACCAACATCAATGACGTGGTTAAAGCCCTAAACGCCATCGGGGTTACCCCCAGAGACCTCATTACCATTTTTCAGCTAATCCAAGCGGCCGGGGCCCTGCACGGCGAGCTGGAGATTATCTAAGCCCATCATGAGCGGATCAGTTTACGAAATACCCGGTTACTCGGTACCTAAGGAACTTTTTGAGGCCCAAAAAGCCCAAAAGCAGCTCCCCAAAACCAATTACCTGAAAAACCCAGCCAGCCGGGTCAGCTCAAGCTCGGCCGCCGCCCCCAAACAAAGCCTGGTTTTTTCGGTCGAGGATTTTAAAAAAGGGGTTAATATCGGCACTCAAGCGGCCCCGGAGGCCGCGGCGGACTCGGCGGCCCCGGCGGAATCCTCCGAAAGCCCCGTAGGCCTTAGCCTTAGGGATGCTTCGAGCGGAACTATAGCCAAACTTATTGATGAGCTGCCCGAGGGGGCTTACGGCCGCCGCTACCGGCCTCTGGACAATGGCAAGCTGGCCGACGCCTCGGGCAAAGTAAAAAATCTAAGCGAAGAACAAAAGATCAGTAAGCTTAAGCAAATTAAGGAATCGGCCGAGGAATACGAGGGCTTTTTAATCGCCGAGATGATCAAAAGCATGCGCCAATCGCCCTTCGTAAAAACCCCCGGCGGCGAAACTTATAGTGAAATCGCCGAAAAACCCTTCACGGCCGCCTTAACCGAGGCCGGTGGTTTGGGCCTCTCCCAGACCATCGTCAACCAAGTGGCCGCCCAAGAAGGTCTGGGTGAGGCCCTGGCCGCCCACGGTGAAGTCATGGGCCCCCACTGGAAACAGCGCCTGGCCCCCAGCCAGATGCCCAAGGCCGGCCCCAAACTGGGCGTCCGGGGCCAGAGCGGTCAGCCCCAATAGTGAGGGCCTCCGGCTTAGGCCAATTTTCTGACCAGTGACCCCTTCGAAAAAGGCCCCGTAAACGGTCAGATTTGCCCCTAGGCGGCCCGGGGCGACCAAAATGGTCCAACTAGTCCTGGGAGCTCTCCGGAGGGGCTCAGAGGGCTTAAAATGGGCTTTTTCAAAAATGACTTTTTTTTGACCCAGTGGGGACAAAAAATTAAGTTCCGGGCCCAAGGTGGGGCCTAGCGGCTAGACCAGATAAAAAAAAGCGATTGGGCCTTAATTGGCCAAAGGCATTTGGGCCGATTAGGGCCGAAAGGAAAAGGTCACCCCATGGACCTAACCATCATCGAAAACTTAGCCAACCAATTAGACATCCATTTGGATCGCTACCAAAAGCTCATTGACTTTCTAAACCAGGAAAGGCATTGCCTTTTTGGGCTTGATTTGGACGGCTTACTTAGGATTAGCCAAAGCAAAGAACAGGTGGCCACGGGCATTACCGAGAGCATTCAGCGGCTGACCGAGTACGTCGATCAAGCCAGTTTAATGCTGGGTTTACCCGAGCAGCCCAGCCCGACCCTGGCCGAGCTGGCCGCCCTTTGCCCCAAGCCCTACGACAATCGCTTAAACGACGGGGCCATTAAGCTGGCCCGGCTAAAAAACGTCATCTCCATGGAAAACGAGGCCAATCGCCATTTCATCGATTACTCCCTGGGGCTTATCAATGAGTCACTAAACGTTTTGACCGGGGCCGATCAAATCAAGGCCGACGGCTACCGTAAAGACGGCAAGAAAGACAAGAGCCTCAAAAAGGCCTTACCGACCAAGCTTTCCAAGGAGGTCTAGCATGAGCGTCTCCTCGGCTATGTACGTGGCCTTGACCGGCATGCGCATGTCTCAGGCGGCCATGGAGGTGGCCAGTAACAATATCGCCAACGTCAACACGGCCGGCTATTCCAGGCAGCGGATAAATTTGGCCACCCTACCCACCATGAACGGCTCCTGGGGTCAGATAGGCTTGGGCGTGGACGCCAACAACATCATCCGCTACAATGACCAGTTTTTAACCAGATCGGTCATCATGACCGGCTCAACCCTGGGCCATGACCTGACCATGAAAAGTTCTTTGGATAACCTGGAACTTTTCTTTAACGAGAGTAATGGCAATGGCATAAACCAGGCCATGAACAATTTTTTCAATAGTTTTTCGCAGCTGGCCGACGAGGCCTCAAATAAGCCCTACAGAGAAGAACTAATTGAATACACTCAAGCACTGGCCGAACAGCTTAAACTTAGGCGAGCCGAAATGGACGCCCTGAGGACCGATACCAACAAAAGGATCGCCGACGGGGTAGTGGAAGTAAATAAACTTCTAAGCGAACTGGCCTCCCTAAACGAGCAAATTACCGCCTACGAGGACCCGACCTTAAACCGGCAAGCCAATGATCTAAGAGACACCCGTGAAGAACTGACCCGGCGTTTGGCCGAATACATGAATATCGAGTATTACGAAGATCCCCATGACGGCCAGTGGACCATCACCTCCAAGGCCGGCATTCCCTTGGTCTTAAAAAACAAAGCCTTCCCCCTGGTGGCCAATACCGACAGCTCTGGCGACGTCTCCATCCACACCAGTCATAACCAGTACTGGATGGAGGACATTACCGGCAGTATCGTCGAGGGGGCCATTGGCGGCTATATCGAGTTTAGGGAAAGCGTCTTAACCGAGTATTACAAACAATACGATTCCTTCGTGGACGGCTTGATATTTAACATAAACGACCAGCACGCCCAAGGGGCCGGGGAGGCCCTTTATAGCGAAGCCGTGGCCACCACCCAGATCTCTAACCTAGCCTCGGTCGAAATAAGCTTTCCCGGAGACGACAATGACATCAGGATTAGTTCCCTGGTGCCGCACCTAGCCTCCCTGGAGCCCTATGACGATTATTTTACCGATCCTGAAAATATCGAGGTTCGTTTTGAAAAAGCCACCGGGGTGACCTCGGAAATTACCTCCACGGTCAAATTTAATGACGATCCCGATCGCATGAAATGGGAAATTACCATTGTTCTGCCTCGAGATTCCAACGGTAACGTCACCGTTACGGCCAGAGAACTGTGCGATTACATAAATTCCGAGCGCTCCGATAGCCCCACCGAAGGCACCAACTTTCTGCCGCCCCGGACCTCGGGCTGGAAGATCGGCGATTTTATTTCCGCCGAAGGGGTTATGAACCAATCGGACACCGGCAAGATCGCCTTGGATGGCCAGGTCTACCCCTACCCGGCCGGCTCCTACCTTTCCCTAGACCGTAGCCTAAAATACACCACGCCCCAAGGCAGCCATCTAAGCTACGGCAAAGAAGTGGCTGAACTTAAAACTTCCTTCAAACACACCAATAACGATGTTCTTTTTACCGCGGTCAGCAAAGGTGAGGCCGGGGAAAAGGTCTCCATAGAATACTACGATCCGGCCGCGGTCAATCAAGCCCTGTCCATCCAAGTCTACGAGGCCAGCGACGGCTCCCAAAATATCCGTATTAACCTGGCCACCGATCAAAACGGCCAAATCACCACCACGGCCGGAGACATCGTGGCCGCCGTCAACTCCCACGTCACGGCCAGAACCCTAGTGAGCGCCCAAACCCCGGCCGAAGAAAGCGGCCTGGGCCTAGTCGAGGCCCTGGACAAGACTTTCCTGGACCGCAGCGGCTACTTTACCATCGTAACTTACGCCAACGGCCAGGAGCCCGAGTTTACCCAAGTCACCGTTAACCCCGACGACAAGATCGAAGACATTCTTAAACAAATCGGGGACACCTTTGATACTGGTATCAAAGGCCTACGGGTTGAAAGAATCACCGATCTGCACGGCAAAGACACCATTCGCCTGATTGCCGACGACGGGGTCCAGTTTGGTTACGCCGGAGACTCCTCGGGGGCCCTGGCCGTTTTGGGCCTCAATAACATCCTAACCGGCAACAATGGCTCAAACGTGGGCGTTAACCAGCTCTTAATCGATAACCGCTCTTACATAAACGCCGGTCACATTGATTCCAATGGCCTCATGGCCGAAGGCGACAATACCAACGCCCTCAATATGTCCGACTCCCGAGACAAGCGTTTTTCCTTTTACCACCTTGCCTCGGCCACCCTGGGCACGGCCTTTAATACCATTTACTCAAACATCGGGGCCTCAACCCAAAGCGCCACGGTTACCTATGAATTTACCCAAGGCGTTTACAGCCAACTAGAAAATCGCCTCGACTCCATCGCCGGCGTTAACCTAGACGAGGAACTGGCCGACATCCTGCGTTTTCAATACATGTACCACGCCTCGGCCAAGATGATCTCCACCATCGACACCATGATGGAAACCCTCCTGGCCATGAAATAAGCCCCTGCCCCTTAAGCCCCCCTTTCACCTTTGGCGAAAGTGGGCTTAAAGGCGGCTCAGGCCTTAAACTCAAGGACAATTTTTTGGCCCATAGTTTTAGGGATTTAAGTTTTATGACCCATGGTTTTATAAATATCTTCCCAGGTAACAAAAAGACTAACTATGGGGACTTTATTTAATCTTTGGCCCCTTTTAGCCCAAAAACCGGTTTTTTGAGGCCCATTTTCTGGCTTAAATTTTTTTTAACTCAAAGGGAACCACAAAAAGCCAAAAATTCCCTGGTGGCCAAATTCGGTGGCCAAATTCATGGTTTAAAATTCCATGAAGGCTGGCCAATAAATCAAAAGGCTTAGACCCTGGGCCATTTGATTTTAAGCGTAAATGAGAGGGGCGAAAAATGATTTACCGGACCAGTCATCGTGGAACATACCGCAACATCACCAGTAACTTGGATTTACTTAGTTACCGTATCGCCCAGCTCACCAACAAAGTGGCTTCGGAAAAGTCCATCAATAAACCCTCAGACAACCCCTCCGGGGCGGCGGCGGTTTTAAGGACCAGAACGGTCATCTCCGACATCACCCAGTATACGGAAAACGTTAATTACTCAAACACCTGGCTGACCAATACCGGAAACATCATGAGCTCAATTAAGAGCACCATTGATGAAATCTATACCAAGGCTGAGCAGGGCGCTACCGACACCTATACCGACGATCAAAGAAAAATCATAGCCACGGAAATCGACGCCCTTTTCCAATCGATTATCCAGTTCGCCGACGCCAAGTTTGGCGACAACTATCTTTTGTCTGGCCAAAAGGTGGGCACCCAGCCCTTTTCACTGGACATGATGGCCCAACAAGTCCTTCCCGGTTGCGAAAATAGCGATCTCTTTACCGGCTGGGTGGAAAAGGTCGGCTCGGGCCTCTTTAATCCCAGAGCGGATCTGCCCACCCAGAGTCAATCTTTTTTGGTCGAAGTGGTCAGGGCCGGAGGCATCGATTCCCAAACTTACGCCGAACAAAACCAGCTCTCCTCTCTAGAACTTCGGGGAGAAAATGACCTTGGCCAATACCTCCTGACCTTATCGGCCAAAACCCAAGCCTACAATCAGTCAAGCATAAAACTCGTGGCCGGACCTAAAAACCTCAATACCACGGGCACCCCCAATACTAACTCGGCCATTACCTACACTTACACCGGGCCTGAGCCCTTAACCATTGTTTACACCTATGGAGACGACTCTACCCCGACCAAGGCGGCTTATGACCAAGCTACAGGTACGGTAACCGTTACTCTCCAAACGGACGGGGGCGATCCGCCCAAATCTCTAGGCACCATTACCGCCCAAACCATCGCCGACGCCGTAGTAAATGACATAAGCGTCCCAGGTCCACCCCCGGCGCTCACGCAATTATACGCCGCCACTAGCCTAGGCGGCAATGGTCACGTGGATCTCCAACGCGGTCCCAACGGGGTGCCCATAAATACTCAAATCACCTTCAATAACCAGACCACCGTGGAGGTCAATGGGAGCGAAATTACCGTCTATCTAAGAACTTTGGGGGACAGTGTCGTGGCCACGGCCCAGGAAGTTAGAGCGGCCCTAGAGGCCGACCCCGAGGCCTCGCAAATGGTCTCGGTCGTATCGTTAACCGGCCAGGGTTCGGCCGGAACCTTTAGCCTTCAAAATAACCCCCTAAAGTTTGTCACAACTGATCCCTATACCTTGGCCCGGGTTGAAACCGAGCTGCCCGGGACCCACAACGATCTGGAGTTTTACGTCAAAAACGAGCCCGGGGCCCCCACCGGCAGTTCCGGAAACGCTTACTCGGTGGTTTATGTGCTGGCCAATCCCCCCTCCACCACCGTTGAGACCACGGCCACCTATAACGCCAAATCAGCCATCATCACGGTGACTTTGGCCAACAGCGCCGCCGTGTTTTCCGAGGCCTATGCCAGGATTTATTATGACAGTAACTCCCCGGGCTACCTTAACGCCGCCGAGGCTTATCGGCTGTCCCGTCTTGAGGCCATCACGGCCACGGCCCTTGACGTCCAGGAAGTGGTTAGTCAAGTAAGCGATCAATACAACCTTCATATCGGGGTTAAAGCCGCTGAAGGCAATAGCGGGCTAGGCAAAGTTTACCCAGGCGGGCCCTTTCAATTTGCCGAGGGTTACGATCAAACGGCCTTGGTCAGGGTGAGCCAAGACGGGGGCTTAACTTGGGGGCCGCCCACGGCCTTTACTCCCAGTGAGTTTCAGACCGGGGGGCTTTATTACAATTCCCAATTGGGTCACGCTAGTCTGACCACCAACCTGCCCGGAGGGGCCAACGACATAGTTTTAACGGCCAATTACCTGGGCACCTGGGGAGACGATCTTAGACTGGAGTATAAGGCCCCCCAAAGCCACCCCTCAACGGCCTCGGTTACCGTTGGCCCGCAGCCCTGGAACATTTGCGTAAATTTAGCCACCAACGCCCAGGGTCAAATCACCACCACGGCCGATGACATAGTCAACATGATTAATAACCACCGCGAGGCCAGCCAACTGGTCACCGCTTCCCTGGCCAACTACCATGAAGGCGGTCAAGGCCTGGTCACGGCCATGGATTGTCAAATTCTATCCACCGGTGAGCCCTATGAGATTGCCGGCCAGACCAGGATTACCCCCTTAGGCTACGCCACGGCCGCGGTGGAATTTTCCTATAGCCCGCCTAATCAATCTTGCCCCAACCTAATCTTTCAGGCTATCGATCACGGGGTCTCTGGAAACGACATCGGCATACGCTATACCACCTCGGCCGACACGGCCCTTTTTGGGGCCCAGGCCCAGTACCAAGACCAAGTCACCATTGGCTACGAAAAGGACGAATTTGGTCGAGACGTGGTCGTCGTTCACTTGGCCACCATTGAGCTGCCTTCCTGCCCGGATCCCGAGGCCGACCGGGTGGCCTATGATCAGTTTAAGGCCCTTTACCCGACCTACTCCTGCACCACCGATCGAGCCGTCACCTCAACGGCCGGCGACGTCTTGGAGGCCCTAATCGCCAAAAACCTGGCCCAACCGGAATCGGCTCTGGTCTGGGCCTCCATGGAATACAAAGACGAGGGCTGGGACTCCACGGCCAAGGTTGGCCCGACCAGCTCAACTATTCGCCTCTCCGGTGGTGACGATTCCATAAAGGCCTCCGATCATGGCATTGCCTTAAAATTTGTCTCCGATGGCTCGGCTCTCCAAGAAGGCGATCGCTATCAAATCGGGGTGGGCTGGTACAATGGCGACTCCAATAACCTAGACATAAACGCCATGGAGGCTTACCGGACCACCACCAACGTGACCGGAGACGACTTACTGGGGGCCAACGGGGCCACCGACAATGTCCTTGATACCATCCAGCGCCTCAGCTGGGCCCTCAAACACAGCGATAGTGAACTGGTGGCCCAAGAACTGCCCAAACTAAAGGCCGCCCTAGAAAAAATCACCACCATGGAAACCAACGTCGGCACCCGAATCATCAGAAACAACTTTGTCTTAAATAACCTTGAACTAAACCAATACGCCGCCGAGACCATCCTTTCCGAAACCGAGGACGCCGACTTTACCAGGCTCATAACCGATCTAAAAAACTCCCAGCTAGTCTACGAAGCCGTCCTCGGGGCCACCGGCCTAACCACCAAGCTATCGCTCCTCAATTATCTCTAACCCCCCCTCCCCTAACCCACCATGAGCCGGGCCAGGCCTGGCCCAGGGGCCCGGGCAGCTAAAAAAAACCAAAGCCCGGTTTTGAAACAATTTTTTCCAAAACCGGGCTTAAATTTTTAAAAAAATAATAACTTACTTATTTAGTCAATCTTTAGCCTTATCCAAGACCAGATTAAAATATTTTTCATCGCCAATAACTAATTTTCCTTCCTCGTTAAATACCAATTCAACCTCATCACCACCAAGATACATAAACCACTTCCCGTCAACTTCTTTAAACTCCACCTCCACTTCTTGCCTAGTCTTATCTTGCAGAAAAATAAGCTGGTGATTGGTAATCTTAACAATCACGTTTTCATCGGCGGTAATGGGAAAGATATAGCCAAAGCCGCTACGACTAATCTTCCAAGTGCCCCGGGCCGGATTGTCACCAAAGGAGCCAGAAAAAAACCACCACAGGGCCCCGCCTAAAATAACCAGGCCCAATAATCCAAAGTAGATAACGAACAAAAATATCTTGTTCTTCTTGGGCGGGTTAAGATAGCTCTTAGGGCCAGCCACATTCATGTCCATTCTCGCCTTAATTTTAATTTCCTTGAAACATAACCTTAATCAAAAACTTACTCAAGGCCAGGCCTTAAGTAAGTTTGCTTAAGGCCATGAACCTGGGAGCCTAGTAAGAGGCCTGGCTTTTTTTTTCCGGGCCCAGGGGCCCGGGAAAACCTGGCCCCTTGGCCTAGCGCCAAGATCCAGTCAAGCTCTCCTAGCCATGACCATTTGGCCCAAAAAGGGCTCAGGGCCCCTCAGCCGACTTAAGCTTAGTGTATATATAACCCGGATCCGGTCAAAAAAGGGGGCCACGGGGCTATAAAGGCCCTTTACCGGGCTATTTTGGAGCGGGCTCAGCTTAGCGGTTTTAAGTCATGAAGTGGTCAGCCCAGCCCAAGCCAGGGCCAGTCAATTTTGAGGGCCAGCCAGGCTAAATTAGTTTGGAGGCGGGCTTAGAATTTATGAAGCTGCCTAGGCCGGCCCTGGGCTCTTTAATAGAGCCTAGAGATAAAACAAATAGAATTTTGCCTCAAAAATAGTCAATAAATACCAATTATTAACTAATATCTTCGCTCATCAAGGCTCAAGGCGGCTTTAAAATCTATATTATCAGCTATATTATCAGCTAATAAATCTAAGTTTTTAATTTCAAGGGGTAAATTAAAGTTATAATTATAATAAGCCTCTTTTATACTTCTGATTGAATCGACATTACTAGCTACTGAAAAATAGGGTTGAATATAGACTATTTCAGCTGTGCATTCATAGGTAGAATCATTAACGGTAATGGACATATATTCTCTTTTAAATTCAATCAAACGAGAAATAACAAATGAGAATTGATTTACGTCAATTAAATCATTGTCTTTCAAGACTTCAATATTAATCATAGCATTATAAAAATTAAAATAGTTGTAATTACTAAATACTTCTCGTAATTTAGATACTATAACTCTGTCGTAAACCTTATAGCTAGTATATTTTGAAAAATTATCTGGTATAATAAAAACTACCACAGTAAAATCATTTTCTTTTAAAAGATTTAGATCAGAATTTTTAAGCAAAGCTTGCCTTTGTCCCGAGGTCAGCCTATAAGCCTGGCTACCTTTTAAGCCATTAATCTCGCCTTGTTGATTGTTTTGTAAATCTCTATTAACCGTTAAAACATCAGCCTGGTAATAATTATCAATAACTTTTTCTACGGCCACTTGATCTAACCATAATTTTAAATTATTGACTATTTCTAAGTATTTATTAGTATTTATACTAATACCCGTATCAATAGTTAATTTATGGTTAGCCGAGGAAACTTTTATCTGGTTTAATTGGTAAGCCTCTTTTATTTTATAATTTTCCATTAAAAAATTCAGTAATTCCAGTTGTGAACTTTGTTGATCTCTGGTGGAGGCTCCATAAGCCAACTGATTTTTGACCATATCGGCAAATTCTGGGCCTTTAAGCGAACTCGATCTGCTATTGTAGACTTGAGCCGTTTCTTCTAAAAGTACTTTTTCAATCTTGGCTCTAATTTTTACGGTCCAAATATTATCAACCTGCTTAGATTCGATTTCTTGATAAGAATCTACTTTCCCCCTACTACTAGATATTATTTGTTCAGTATAGCTATCGTCAATTAAAGTGGTTTTAGAGACTAAAAACAGGCCCAGGCCTAGTTTGACGGCTTCGGCCCAAGCGGCCTTTAAGGCCTCAAGCTTGGTAAGGCCCGAACCCTGGGCCTCAACCGTGACCAAGTCATGGCTCTCCGGCCCAGATGAATCTTGGGCTAAAATTGGCTGACCAAGCCAAGAAAGCCAGACAAGATTTAGAACAATAACAAATTTTAATAATATTGAGGCTTTCATTTTAGACCCTTAAATGCCAATTAATTATTTCTTATCAAAAGTTAAATTTGCTTTAAGTTTTGTTACTTTAGAAAGACTATTAGAATCAATCTCAAAAGGAATTTTAAATATAATAATTCGGGTATAAATGCCTTTACTATCCACAAAAAATATTGGTATAAACTCAAGAACATTAAATCCATAAGAACCAAGAACATCTCTTAAACTTTTTGAATAAGTTGTAGAGGCTATCACTTCATCATTATTTAAAGCTTCTATATGTATTACTGGATCAAAATAAATTATTGAACTACCATTATCTAATTTACGTAAACTTTTAAATAATAATTCAAATAATTCATCATTAATATTATAGTAATAATACTTATCAATATCATATAATACAATATTTTTTAATTTATTAGACTTTGAAACGGTTCCTGTTTCGTAATCATAACAATTATCAAGATGAGTATTTTCACCATCGAAATTATATGCTCTATATAATATTAATTTATTACATTCTGCTTCATTTTGGTTTAAAAATTTGCTTTCATTAGCAATAGATATTTCTCTAAGTACATTATTTAAATTATTTAGTATCATATTATTATATTTAATTAAATCAATCTCTACTGTGGTATAAATAAATAATTGTCCATTTTCTATGCTAGGTTTAAGCGTTATTTTAAAAAAATCTTCATACTTAAAGTCATCTAAAAAATCTTTCAAAATTAAAGTTTTATTTAATTCTTTTTCTGTATCTGTTGACATAGTAGCGGCTAAATTTAAACCATCAATCGAAACTTCAGTAGTGGAATAAGTGTTAACTGATTCTATTAACATTTCTTTCTCAATTTCAGCCGCTATAACAACTGTCCAAATATCTTCATTTTTGCTAGACGATAACTCTTTATAAGAATTAACTCGACCACGACTATAGGCCAGTATTTTTTCTTCAATATCTTCATTTATTACACTGGTTTTAGAAACCATATACAAGCCAATGGCTTTTTTAACCGCCTCGCTCCAAGCGTTATTTAAGGCCTCAATTTTGGTTATTCCAGTGCCTTCAGCCTCAACCGTTACAAACTCTGAGTTTTCCTCAGCGGCTGATTCTTGAGCTAAGACATTGGTTTTATTTAATAAAAATACCAACAAGATCATTAGTACAATATTTAGTTTATTAAATTTCATTTAAACACCATTTTTTTAGTTTTAATTATTAAAACTAAAAAAATAAAAAATTTTTCACAATATAGTAAAGCTAAATTACTATAAAACCAATTGGTCAGGCTGGTTATACCCCAAAAAGGGCTCAGCCTGACCAGCCTTTGGGATTAGGCCGGCCCTCCCACCAAGGGCCCTATTAGGGCCTGAGAGGGCCTCTTAGCCCTGGCCCCATTTAAGTTTAGACCAAAGCAAAAAAGCCCGCTTAGGGGCTTTTTTTTAGCGATTGGGGCCAATTAGGGCTAGGGGTCAGTTTTACGGTTTTGGCCAAGAG
>JAITJP010000130.1 GCA_031278835.1 Deltaproteobacteria bacterium | reverse complement strand
ATGACCGATATTTTTTCAATGGACCCCAAGCTAGCCGCTCCCGATGATCTTTACGAAATGGGTGAAGCTTATTTTTTTGGAAAAAATGTCCAGCAAGATTTAAAAAAAGCCCTGGAGTCGTGGCAAATTTCAGCGGAAAAAGGCCATCCTGGCGCCCAATTTAGGCTATCTCAGGCTTATCTCATGGGCGCGGGGCTGGAGCTGGATCTTTTGGGAAGCTTTGATTGGCTTTTTAAGGCCGCCCAAGGGGATCTAGCCGAGGCTCAGTTTACCTTGGCTGAGGCCTACAGAACTGGCCAACCCTATGGAGGAAAAAACCCCGTTCAGGCTATTGAATGGTATAGCAAGGCGGCCGACCAGGGCCTGTTGGCTGCCCAGATAACTTTGGCTAATTCGTATTACACTGGAGATGGAGTTGAAAAAAACTTAGCCCAAGCCCTTAAATACACTCTCTTGGCCGCCAATCAAGGTTACCCGCCGGCTCAGCATAATATGGCTTCCTTTTATTACAAAGGGAAAGGGGTTGAAAAAGATTTGGTCCAAGCCGTTAAATTTTACCGCCGAGCCGCTGACCAGGGTTTTCGCGAAGCTCAGTTTAGCTTAGGTCAAGCCTACTTTGACGGCGAAGGGGTCGAAAAAGATTTTGACCAAGCCGTTAAGTACTGGCTCTTGGCCGCCGACCAAGGCCATCCCTTGGCTGAATATAATATAGGGGCTTTCCATTACAACGGATTTGGCTTTAAAAAAGACAGCTTCCAAGCCATTAAGTATTGGCGCCTGGCCGCGGACAAAGGAGTTATCGAAGCTCAATTTTCTTTAGGCAAGCTCTACGTAAAAGGCGATGGGCTAGAAAAAGATTTGGCCCTGGCCCTGAAATACTACCGTTTGGCCGCCGATCAAGGACATGCCCAAGCTCAGTTTTATTTAGCTCAGGCCTACTTTAAAGGCGAGGGGCTAGAAAAAGATCCGGCCCTAGCCCTTAAATACTACCGTTTGGCCGCCGATCAAGGGCATGCCCAGGCCATAAAAAAACTCGGCGATTTGGCTGACCAAACCAGCGGCTAAAATTAAATCAGGGCCGCGGCCCGGGCCAAAAAAAATAATCCCCGAAATGTAACCAATCAAACTAGTCTCTTAAAATTACTTAAATAAGTATGTGATTTTAAAATTTCTTAGCGAAGATCGGTAAACATGACTAACATTTTTTCAATGGACCATAACCTAGCTAGTCCGGCCGAACTGCACGAAAGGGCCAAAGCTTATTTTTTAGGCATAAAGGTCCCAAAAAATATAAAAAAAGCCTTCTGGTTATGGCACCTGGCCGCGGATCGAGGTCATGGCCCCGCTCAATTTTCGCTCCATATCGCTTATCGAGAGGGCGATGGGCTAAAGCGCGATCTTAACGAGAGCTTTATGTGGCTTACTAAAGCGGCCAGTTCGGGTCTACCCGAGGCTCAGGTTATCCTTGGTGAAGCTTATATAACCGGAAAACCCTACGGTGAACTAAACCTCACCAAGGCCATTAGCTGGCTTACCGAGGCGGCCGCCCAGGGCATGTTGGCCGCCCAGCTGTTACTGGCTTATTTTTATTACTCCGGAGATGGAGTTGAAAGAAATTTCATCAAGGCCTTTAATTATTGGCGTCTTGGGGCCGACCAGGGCCATCCACTGGCTCAATATTGTCTAGGCCTGGCTTACAAAAATGGCCAAGGGGTAACAATGGATCTCTTTGAGGCGGTTAAATACTGGCGTTTGGCCGCCGACCAAGATGATTCCCGAGCTCTTTGCAATTTGGGGCTGGCCTATTATGTTGGCCTAGGCCTCAATAAAGATCAAAATCAGGCCGTTAAATTATGGCTCCGTTCAGCCAAACTTGGCCATTTCCTGGCCCAATATAACTTAGGTCTTGCCTACCGTGAAGGCCATGGAGTCAAAAAAAACCTCATCCAGGCCCTGAGATTTTTTCGCCTCTCGGCTAAACAGGGTTATGCCCAGGCCCAGAGTAGTTTGGCCACCGCTTACATGACTGGCCATGGAGTTAAAAAAAACCCCACCAAGGCCCTTAAATTTTGGCGTCTGGCCGCCCAACAAGGCGATGTCATGGGCCTGTATAATTTAGGCCTGGCCTACTATTTCGGCGAAGGCCTTAAAAAAGACCTAGCCCAAGCCCTTAAATATTGGGGCCTAGCCGCCGATCAAGGCAATTCTGAGGCTTTATTGAATTTGGGGCTTATTTACTTTAATGGGCAGGGCCAGCCCAAAGACTTCACCAAAGCCGTTGAATTTTGGGAGCGGGCCGCCGATCGAGGCAATTGCGAGGCTTTATTAAATTTGGGGCTTATTTACTTTAATGGGCAGGGCCAACCCAAAGACCTGGTTAAAGCCATTGACTTTTTAGAGCGGGCCGCCAAACTGGATAATTCTGGGGCTTTATTTAATTTGGGGCTTATTTACTTTAATGGCCAGGGCCGGCCCAAAGACCTGGTTAAAGCCATTGAATTTTTAGAGCGGGCCGCCAAACTGGGCCATCCCTTGGCCGAGAAAAAACTCAGCGAAATAAAAAACCCAACCAACGGCTAAAATCCAAGCGCCCTTTCGGGCCTGGGTCATGGCCTGACTTTTTAGAGCAAATTTTAGGGTTTTGTCGATTGGCCCTTTAAAGGGCCGCCAGGGGCTCTGTAAGCCCTTGGGCCCTTGACCTGAGTAAAAGTGGCCATTAGGTCTGAAAAAGCCGGCCACGGGGCTATTTAGGCCATTGGCGGGCTGATCTGGAAAGGGGCTGAGCTCGTCGGTGGTTTTGAGTTAGGCCATTTTTGTCAGACCATCCCCGCCCCACTTTAACATCCCCTATCCCAACTCCCTTATCCCCACCCCCATGGTTTTTTTTGTACTGGCCCACCAATATCGGTTAAACTAGGCTAAATTGACTTTGGTCAAGGGCCTTTGATTTTTTTCATTTTCCAGGGCCATGGCTATGGGGCTAGGGAGCTAGGGTCAGGGGGCCTGAGGGTCTGGGGGCCTGTGGGCCTGGGGGCCTGGGCCATTGTGACCTGGGCTTGGATTTTTCGATTAAGTTCTAGACTTATTTAATCAGTAAATGAGCCTAGATAGCCTGACCAATTGGCGGAAAAATGACCAATTTTATTACCATGGACCCCAGCTTAGCTAGCCCCGAGGAACATTTTAAAAAGGCTGAAGATTATTTTAATAAAGGCGACCAAAACCATTATAAAATGGCTTGTCATTTTTGGCATCTTTCGGCCGCCCAAGGTCATATTGAAGCTCTATTTATGCTTTGTCTTGTTTATTTGAAGGGCCTGGGGCTAAGCCCCGAACTTACTGAGAGCTTTAACTGGCTTATTAAGGCCGCTCATCTAAAGCAGGTCTGCTGGCATTATTGTTATCCGTGTCTGATAGAACTATCTGGTCTTACGGAGAAAAAAAAAGGGGGCCAAGGCTTTTTCATGGCAGATGAAGGCGGCTGATTTAGGAGATGGCCAGGCTTGTTTCTGTTAAAAACCTATCGATAAAATGGGCCTAGAAGCCAAAAATCGACCAGCCCAAGACCAAAAATAACCAGCTTCAATGGGCAGACCATTTTGATAAAAACCAGCCGCGAAAATAGAGCTTTAACCCATAACCAAAAGTCACTAAAAGCCCCATGTTCCTGGGGCCCTTAGGAACTTGGGGCTGGTAGGGCAAATAGGCCCGAGGCTTTATTTTGGTTTACAAAAGCTGGGTTTTGATTTTTCGTTTGGGGGCTATTTTTTTTCTTGGTAAATAAGTAAATGAGTTTAAATTCTCTGAGACAAGATTAAGCTAAATTTTGGTCATCTGGCTAGGGCGGCTTACTTTTTTAAAAAATTTGATTTTTTTTGGCTGGGGATTTGAAAAAAAAGGCCTAGTAAAGATAAAGGACCTTGGAGTTTTTGGATATTGGAGCCAAGGCCCTTGGCTTAAGGTCCTTGAGCTTAAGGACCGGGAGCTTTTGACCTGGTTTAGAGGGGCGGCTTGGCTGGATTTTTGAGCCCTCATAGTGTATGCTTAACGCGGACAAGGGCTAGAATGGGCTCGAGACTTATTATAAATTAGTAGTATTTTTGCGGCTATAGATAGTCTGGTTGATGTTTTGTTTTCCGGCTCGAAGATTGGTCTGGCCAAGCCCAAAAATGAGCCAAATTAGGGCTAAAATTAAAATCAAGTTGGCTTAAGCTAGCTGGTAAGTTTTTTAAAAATAAGCCAAATTTGTTTAGGCTGAAAATAATGGCCAACCAGAATTAACGACCATGCCCGGGGCGGAGCCGGTGGGGCCTTAAATTAGTTGAGATTAAGAATAGATTTTTATGGTGTTTTTTAGTTTTTGGGCTAAATTTTTATTAACTTTAAAAAGTGGCTGGTGTGTTTTTTTTTGTTTGCGGGAACGCCATGGCTTTTGATGTAGGGGTAAAAAACCGTTTTGAGTTTTTTTTACTTTTAACATCATGAACTCACTAAAAAAATTTTAGAATTCTGGATTATTGGGCTTTTGGCCCATCGAATTTTTTTTTGAAAAATCGTAATTTTTAAGCCCTGGAATGGAAAAAATAAAAAAAACAAGAAAAGCCAAGAAAAACCAAGAAAAATCCAAGAAACACCAAGAAAAGCTAAGAAAAGCCAAGAAAAAGAAAAAACAAGAAAAACCAAACCAAAAATAAAATAAAAAAACTGGGGGTTGATTGTCATGAAAATTTCTCTGGGGGCCAAGCCCTTGGCCTTTCCCATGCCCACCTTCTTGGTGGCCTGCTATGACCTTAAGGGCCAAGCCAACGCCATGACCGTGGCCTGGGGCGGGGTGGTCTGCGGTCAGCCGCCCTGTCTGGGCGTGGCCATCAACCATGTCCGCTATACTTATGAGGGCATAGTAAAAAACAAGGCCTTCACGGTCAACATTCCCAAGACCAGTCAGTCTACCGAGGCCGATTACCTGGGCATGTATTCGGGCAAAGATCGAGACAAACTGGCAAGGGCCAAGTTCACGGCCATAAAAAGTCAACTGGTCAACGCCCCCTATATCGACGATTGCCCGGTGGTCATTGAATGTGAACTGGCCCATGAAATTGATTTGGGCTCCCATGGCCTTTTCGTGGGGACCATTTTGGACGTCAAGGCCAACGAGAATACCTTAACCGACGGCAACATCGACATCACCAAGGTCGATCCCTTGATTTTTTCGGCCAGCCGCGAGTATTACCAGATTGGCTCCTTCGTGGGCAAGGCCTTTTCGGTCGGAAAGTCGCTTAAATAATTTGGGGGGACTTTTTGGTCAGGGCGTGGGGGCGTTTTTTTTTCTGACCGAAAATTGACCAAAAGGGCCAGGGCTTGGCCCTTTGGTCAATGGAACGGATATTTTTTATGCACGAGCTATCACCGGAATTTTTAATTGGTAAAATAATCGCCCTTTTGGGCCTGTCGATTTTCCTAATCTTTTTTGGCCTAAAGCTAAAAATGCCGGCCATCGTGGGCTTTTTGGTCACGGGCATTTTGGTTGGGCAAAGCGGCTTAAAGTTAATTAACGATCCCGAGCAAGTCGAGGTTCTCTCCGAGCTGGGCGTGGTTTTGCTTTTGTTTACCATTGGCTTGGAATTTTCCATCCAAAATTTACTGAAAATTAAGCGCTTGGTACTGTTGGGCGGCAGCTTGCAGATGCTGGCCGGGGTGGTCATCATTACCCCAATAGCCTTACTGTTTGGCTTTGCCTGGAACCAGTCGGTGGCATGGGCCCTTTTGTTAACCCTTTCTTCCACGGCCATCGTTTTAAAGATTTTTCAAGACCGAGGCGAGATCGACTCGCCCCACGGCCGGGGGGCCTTCGCCGTTTTGATTTTTCAGGACTTGGCCGTGGTGCCTTTAATGGTTTTGCTGCCCATCTTGGCCGGGCAAAAGGGCGAAGATCCCATATATATCATGGCCCTAAAGGTGGTCGGGGTCTTGGCCATCGTGGTGGTTTTGGCCATCTGGGTGGTGCCCAAGTTAATGAAATTCGTGGCCCAGACCAAAAGTAACGAACTATTCATGTTCACCGTGGCCCTGGTTTGTTTGGGCACGGGCTTTTTGACCGACAAGGCCGGTTTGTCTTTGGCCCTGGGGGCTTTCATGGCCGGGATGGTCTTGGCCGGATCGCCTTACGCCTATCAAGCCATTAGTTCGGTCATGCCCATGCGGGATATTTTTACCAGCTTATTTTTCGTCTCCATTGGCCTTAAGATGAACGTGGGCTTGTTGGTCCAAAACCCGGCCCAAACCGTGGCTTTGGCCGTGGGCATCATGCTGGTCAACGTTTTAGCCACGGCCTTGGCCATGAAGGTGACCGGGCTGACCCAGCGAGTGGCCTTTTTGATTGGTTTTTCCCTTTGCCAGATCGGGGAATTTTCTTTCGTTTTAATCAATAAGGCCTCCGAACTAAGCCTTTTTGAAGATCGGCACCTACAGATGTTTTTAAACGTGGCCGTTTTGACCATGGCCATGACCCCCTTGGCCTTGGCCCTGGGCCGGGCCATCTCGCACCGCTTGGCCGACATGGGCCAACCGGAGATCTCTGGGGAAAAAGTCGAGGCCAGCGATCACGCCATCGTGGTCGGTTTTGGGGTGGCCGGCCAGGGCGTGGCCCGGGCTTGCCGGCTTATGAACCGTAAATACGCCGTCATTGACATGAATCCCTCCAGCGTCCAAAATTTCCAAAAACTCGGAGAACCCATCATCTACGGAGACGCGGTTAACGAGCACGTCCTAGAACACGTGGGCATCCACAAGGCGGCCATGCTGGTGGTCAGCATTCCCGATCCCTTGGCCACCCGGCGCATCATCGTCCAGGCCAAGACCATGAACCCAAAAATCTATATTCTGGCCCGGACCAGGTTCTTACTGACCAAAGACATCTTGACCAAACTGGGCGCCAACGCCGTGGTGGCCGAGGAATTTGAAGCGGCCATCGAGGTCTTTGACCTGGTTTTATCCTTTTTTAAGGTTCCGGAGCAGGAAAAACCCCTGCGCCTTGAGGAGGCCAGAAAGGCCGGCCCCACCGACTTTAGGGACCCGGCCCCCAAGGAACTCCAGGATCTTAGCCCCCTGGCCACTTTGGCCAAAGAGGTCGCCCCCGAGAGCGGCGCCTAAGCCTTCTTTTTTTAGAAATTAGGCCCTAAAAAAGCCAAGCCCCCGGTTTTGGGGGGCTTGGCTTTTTGGCTTTTTTTGGGTATAATGTCATACACATCTCAAAGTTGAGGCGCTTGGCCCGGCTAAACTGCCCTTTTGAGGTGGTCAAGGGAGACTCGATTTTTCCCTAGAAATTTAGAAATAGCCTAACCAGGAGTTTCTTGACCATGCCCAATAAACACGGCCTTCGATGTCGCCTTTGGAAAAAAAATCTCCGGTCAGGGGGTTAGTTAAACAAAGCTTAACCTGCCTCCGTTTTTCCCTCCCCCTCGCTCCTTTCGGTCTATGCCCAGACCGACCTCCCTTTTGGCCAAACTTGAGTTTCAATAAAAACAGAGGCAACATGGCTCCATCACCCGTAGAGAAGTCGTGCGAATATAAACTCGCCGAGCTTGAATATTTAACCGATGACTTACCCAGTTTGGAAGAAGTCACCAACCAGCTCTCGGCCCTAAGGGCCGATTTACCCCTTTTGGAGTACGTAACCTCCGTACCCAGACCTTCCTTTGCCGCCGCCAAAGAAATCATCAACCTAACCAAACAGATCATCTTTCCGGGTTTTTTCGATCCCCAACAAACCTCAAACGAACTAAACGTAAAATTCTCCATCGGCCAGACCCTGACCAAACTCTTTGCCGCCTTGACCAGGGAAGTTTGCGCCGCCCTAAGGCACGATCATATCCGCTACGATAGCCTTTGCTCCAATTGCTATCAGCAGGGCCGTCAGACGGCCAAGGAAATCATAAGTTTGTTGCCGAAACTAAGGCTAATCATCGCCTCGGACGTTTTGGCCACCAAGGAAGGTGACCCGGCCGCCGGTAACCACCTGGACCAAATCATTTTGTGCTATCCGGGTTTGTTTGCCACCTTGGTTTACCGTCTGGCCCATGAACTTTGGATTAGAAAAGTGCCCTTCGTGCCCAGGATCCTGACCGAGTACGCCCACAGCCGCACCGGCATTGACATCCACCCCGGGGCCACCATTGGAAAAAGCTTTTTTATCGATCACGGCACGGGCGTGGTTATCGGCGAAACCACGGTAATCGGCGACTCGGTCAGACTCTACCAGGGGGTGACCCTGGGGGCCTTGTCTCTGCCCCGGGACGCCGGGGAGAGCCTTAAGGGCCAAAAACGTCACCCCACGCTTGAGGACGAAGTCATCGTCTACTCCGGGGCCACCATTTTGGGCGGCCAGACCATCATCGGCACCCGCTCGGTCATTGGCGGTAACGTTTGGCTGACCGAATCGATCCCGCCCGACACCAAAGTTTTTATCAAAAAGCCCGAGCTGATCATGATCCCCAACCAAGGCAGAAATTAATTCTACCCTGGAGCGCTTTGACCAAGAGGGCCTTAGCCAAGCTCCCTGGGCTTGGCCCAGGGAGCTTGGGCCAGGGCGGCCCAAAGCCAAGAT
>JAITJP010000126.1 GCA_031278835.1 Deltaproteobacteria bacterium | reverse complement strand
CCAGGTCATGGGAAATAAATTAAGCCTTGGCCCAGGGGCGCGGCTCTGGGCCAAGGCTTAAAAGCCCGGCTAGGCTTTTTGAGCCTCAAGCCGCCAAAGGCTGGGCCAAGGGGGCTTGGGAGAAAAAAATAGAGTTATTTTTTGTAAGGGTGAGGATACGGGACACATTACCAACGGTTAATCGTTACTTACCTGATTCAAAGGTTTAAGACCAAGGTCAAGTTACAAACTATTATGCGCATTTTTCTTGATGTTTAACTACTTTTCTGGTATAAAGCAAAAAGTATTTAAAATTTAAGATTGGCTCTATATGTATATTTCGAGCCTCTGGACTTTATAAATACGATCGGTTAAAATTGATTCAATTAAAGGACCAACTAGAAGAAATTTATAGCGCTAAGCTGGCCGCTCCTACTGGTGGGGAGAAATTTTTTGGGCTGGCCATGGTCATTGGCCCTGGGGCCTGGGCCAATGGGCCCTAGGTCCATGGGTATAGGGCCATGGGTATGGGTTAGGGACCTTGGTGAGTTTTTTTTTTAAGGCGGGGTTGGCCTTATTTGTTTATTTTCGCTATAGTTGGGCTAGGCTTTAAGGGTTTTTTTTGGAAGCCTGGACTCAGGCCCGGGGCCGGCCCAGCTGGGTTGGGGCCGGGCTTAAAGTGGCTAAATTAGACCTGGCTGGGAGACGGCCTTTTTTCTAATTGAGCCGCGGCCACTAATTTCGTTAACTTTTTTTTTGGTTTCAATCGGTATTCGGATCGATTATTTTCGTTAACTTTTTTTTGGCTTCAATCGGTATTCGGATCAATATAATTTCGTTAACTTTTTCCCTTCAATCGGTATTCGGATCGATATGATTATTACTTGCGCCCAATGCCACACCAAGTTCAGGGTAAACTCGGGTCAGATCAAAGCGACTGGCACCAGGGTACGTTGTTCCAACTGTCAAGCCGTTTTTATCGTCACCCCGCCTCCACCTAGGGAGCCGGGCCCCGAGCTTCGGCCTCAACAAGCTAGGCCGGCCGAGGCTCAAGAGGGGCGCCTGGAGAGTTCCCTTCAAAGGACCGTAAACGGGCCGGCTCAGGGGGCCATGGAAGAACTGGACCGCGAACTAGACGATTATTTTCAAAACAACCCTGAGTCAAGTGGGGGCAGCCCAAGCCGAACCGGCCTGGGCCTGGAGGACGGCTATGGGGCCGGGGGAGCCACTGAGCCAAGCGGGCCGCTTACGGCCATTTTGCCCAAGCGGGCCGAAAACACTCCCATCAATCTCATCTTGGGTAACGGGGACAGTTTCGTGGTGCCCGAGGGCACCGGCTTAAGGCCAACCGGGCCGGTCTCCTTGACCAAGGGGGCCGATCTGGGTTTGGGGGCCGATCCGGTCTCCTATGGAGCCGGGGAACAAAAGGCTTTGGGGGCCGGGGTGGTTGGTTGGCTGGGCACACCGGTGGGGCCGGGCCAGGCAGCTGGGCCAGGCTTTGACGGTCAAGGGGCCAGGGCTCCAGAGCCGGCCCTGGGCTTTGAGGGGCCCATGGTCGGAGCCGAGGACGGTTATGAGGAAATGGAACAAGCCCCGCTGTTGCGGGAAAGGTCACCCAAGCTTTTTACCAATAGCCAAAAGGTGCTTTTGTTAGTCCTCTCGGTGGTGGCGGCGGTTTTGGTCATCGTCACCTTGTTTATGTCCTTTGGGGCCGGGCCAAGCGATGGCCTGGCCGTTCAAAGCGCCGGGGCCCGGGCCGGCGGCCAGGGGGCTAGTGGTGAGGGGGTTTGTTGTGAGGCCGAGGGCAGTGACCCGGTCAGCGCTCAGCTTAGCCCCGAATAAGAAACGGCCCTGCGTATTAGCATTCCCTCGGACATCACCTCCCATCATTACATCGAAAACTCGGAAGCCGGAACCATTTTGGTCTTAACCGGTTTGATCAATAACGACTACGATCAGCCCATTAGTTTTATTCGCCTTAAGGCCGTTTTAACCGACAATGACGGAAAAGTCTTGGCCGAACGGCACGTCTTTGCCGGCAACTTATTTACCGAAGATGAATTAAAAAATTTATCCATGAAAGAGATATTAAGCCGCTTGGCCTTAAAGGGCGGCCAAAACGGAGCCAACACCAACGTGGCCCCGGGCAAACAAGTGCCCTACATGTTTGTCTTTGACAAATTACCCGCCGAATTAGCCCTCTTCACGGTCACCCCGGTTAGTTCGGAATTGTCCCCGGCCGGGACCACTTCCGGGTGAAGGCTCAATTGGCCTGGGCTGTAAGTTTGACCTAAGTTTTTTTTTCACGACCTACTCAGGAGCCCTAGGGCCTGGGCCTAGGCTTTTTTTGTCTTTATTGGAGCCAATATCCAGACTGGCCCGAGCTGGGGCCAGGGGTTATGGGCTCAGGGCGTTTATGGGGTCATGGCGTCTATGGGGTCAGGGCGGTCTTTGCCAAGGATGGTTAATGGTGAAACTTAATTTAAAGAGCCTTAGCGAACTGCCCGTGCGGACGCTGTTTAAAAAAATCGACTTTGTCAAAGCCGTGGAGCGCTTGTCAAAATATGAACCTGGCAATTCCTTTTTAAAGGAAGGCTTTTTGGCCCCGGCCTTTGACGATCAGGAACAAATCGCCAGGCTGGCCGTGGATCTGACCCAAAGGGCCTTTCAGGAAAAATCGGAACCGGTCAGTCAGCTGGAAATCAAAAGTCACGTGGATCTGATTTCTTGCCGCTATGATTACAAATTGCACCAAACGGCCACGGCGGCTTGTTTTAATTTCATCAATCATGTTTTTACCTCGCGCGATCATAATCAAATCTTTACCTCCGAAGATTTAAGGGAACTTAAACACTTACCGGCCCTTAAAAAAGCCCAAGAAGAACGCCTTGGCATCATTTATTTAATCAATCACTCCTCGCATTTTGACGAATTTTTATTCGATACCTTTATTACCCAAAACGGTCTGCATTTGCCTTTGTTCGCCGCCGGGCAAAACATGATGTACACCCCGTCATTAACCAAAATTTTCATGACCGGCTCCTACGTCATTGTCAGGAAAGGGGCCAGTCGATCTTATCTGTCCTCGCTTTTTCATTACTGCCAAGCCCTGGCCGAAATGGGCAAACCCCAGGGCATCTTTTTGGAAGCCTGGTCGGGCGGGGCCAGGACCAGGGACGGCTCTTTAAGGTATCCCCGGCGGCTGGTGACCATCCAAGGGGCCTTGGCGGCCAGGGGTGACGTCTTGGTTCAGCCGGTGGTTTTAAGCTACAGTTTGGTGCCCGAGGATCGCAATCTCTCCGAGGGCAAGGGCTTATTTTCCTGGGTCAGCGGCAGTCACATTGTCTCGGAGTTTTTTAAAAAACCCTGGAACCCGACCAAGGGCATCTTAAGCGGGCTCAAAGATCTTTTTGGCCGGGCTTACGTGGGTTTTGGCCGGGGGCGCTTACTTTCGGACATCAGGGCCGAGTGGGAAGAAACGCCCAAGGAACTGGCCTTGGACGAATACACCAGCCTTTACGCCATTAAGGAGATCGCCCGGGACAAAAAGATCATGACCAGCCATTTGGCCGCCCTGGCCTTGGAAGGTTGCCGAGGCAAAAGCCGCTCCGAGCTTGAGGATTCGGCCGCCAAGGCCCTGGAAACGGTCAAGGCCTACCACCAAAGAAACTTTGATTTGGATCCCGATTTTGAGGACATCATCAAAAACTCGGATCTATCCTTGGCCTTAAACGATGGGCTAAATTATCTGGCCAGAAGATCCATCATCTCCGATCGAGGCCCCAAATGGAAAAAAAATCCCAAGGTCAAAGCCAAGCACGCCCTTTTGTATTACGCCACCCACAGTGACCGTAGGCTCTACAGCCCCTCGGCCAAAGAAAACTTGGTGGTTTGCGGGGCCGGTCAATGGGGCTTTGCCTTGGTTTCCCTAATCGGCAAAAGAACCTTAAACGACAAAAAATTTCATAATTCCTCCCTGTCCCTCTATGACCCTTCCGAGGAGGCCATCGCCCGTCTGGACTATGATCGGACCATGGACGACTACCCGGACATTAGGCTACCCAAAAACGTCTTTCCCACTGACGATTATTTAGAGGCCTTTAGAAAGGCCACCGAAGTGGTCGTGGCCACGCCGCCCCAGTCCACCGGGCAATTGTTTAAAACCATTTTGGCCACCTCAACCGAGCTAAGAACCCTTATCTTGGCTAGCCGCGGTTTTGAGATCCTCTCGCACCGTTTAACCATCCAGATGGCCTGGGAAGCGGCCGTGGCCGCCGGCAAACCCAAATTAAACATCTTGGCCCTGGCCGGGCCCTTTGAGCCCATGGATCTGTTGGCCGACAAAGGCGGGCTTTTTATCTTGGCCGGACAGACCAACGGACGATCCACCGAGGCCTCGCTTTTTAAATACGGGGCTTACAAGGTTCAGATCATGGACGATCCGGTGGGGGTGCAAACGGCCGCCGCCTTGATTAGCGCCTACTCCCTTTACGGGGCTTATCTGCGCTATAAAAAAGAACTCAAAAGCCCCCTGGAACTGGCTAATTTTATTCGGGAAATAAGTTTTGAGGCTAAAGTCCTGGCCATGGCCCTGGGCGGGCAGCCCTCGACCTTTGAGGCCGACAGCCCAGCCTGGATTTCCGGCCTAGTCGAAGCTAGCCTAACTAGTCCAGCCTTAAACACCATCAAGATCCTAAACACCAAAGGGGTCGAGGGTTTTAAGGATTATCTCAAAGAACACCCCCTAGACGATATCTGCCCGATCAGGGGGCCGAGGGTTACTATTCCATCCATAGCGCTTACATGATCGCCAAAAATCTCTCCCTAAATTTGCCCCACTTGGAAAAGGCCAATGGAATTTTTTGGAAATAGAAAATAAGATTGAAGATCCCTCGAATCTCTAAAATCATGACTTTCTGACCTTTAAAATCAAGTTAATACTAGTTTATTTTCTTGATTAGACAGATAAAACAATTATTTTTTACAAACAAATATTATTAAATCACAACAATATTTTTTTTTAAAATCCTGCCGGAATGATTGAACCCTTGACTCGGATTGATTGACCCTTTAAGTCTTGACGTATGGCCATGCATAGAGTAGGATAGGCCAAAACTTTAAGGACGGATCCTTTTCAAAGCCTTTGGTTAAATAAATTACCAGCCGCCCAAATTTCCCACTAGCTTGGAGAAAAAAATTTTTTTTTGACCACAAATTCTTAAGTCGATCGGCTGGCCCCAGAGGGCTGGAAAAAGCCCTCTGAGCATAGCTACCAGGCTGCCAAGGTCCCAAACATTTACCCCGACGCTTGGTCGGGTCTATCGATACACGAAACGGTGAAAACGAATAATGTCCAAAGCCCAGACAATAATCTCCAAGACCCTTATCTCTTTGAGCTTGGCCCTCGTGAGTCTAGCCCTGGCCGCGACCTTTTCCGGCTGCGGCGTCCTTTCCGACCTGGCCAGAGACAATGAGTTTCACATCGGTTCGCTGGGCCAAAAAAGTTTTATTAGCCCGGTCAAGTTAAGGGTCGGGGTCTTAAGTTTCCGCGACGAGGTCGGTTTGGGCACCCCCCAGGCCGGGCCCAACATGGCTAATTTGGTGACCCAGAGGTTTGCCGAACATGGCCGCTTGGTCTTGGTGCCCTCGGCCCAGGTCACCGAAACGGCCATGAGCCTAGGCTGGACCGGGGGTGAACTCAGCCCGGCCCTGGCCCAACAAATTGGCCAGGCCCTTAACCTAAACGTGGTCATGGAAGGCTCCATCTCGCAAATCGAACAAATGGGTGGCCGCCGCGGCTGGCGTCGCTTGGTGCGCTATTTTACCAACCAGCAAAATTACGTGGACGCCGTTTTGACCTTGGTGGCCTACGACACGGCCACCGGCCTAGTGGTCACGGCCCGGGCCGGCGAGGGCACTCATGTGGCCGGTAACCAGCCCGTGGATTACTTTGCCACTGACAAAACCCCGGTCATTACCCAGGAGTCTATCGAGCTAAGTCTCGATGAGGCCATAGACGATCTCTACTACCGGAGCCTGGACGGCCTTGCCTATACCCCCTTTAAGGCGGCCGTCATTGAGCAAAACGGCCAAACGGCCACCATCAATTTTGGCGAAAACGTGGGCATGAAACGGGGCCTTGATTTCGTGGCCTTGTCGGAAAAGGAAGTCCTGACCAGCTCCATTGCCATAAACTACGTTATCCCCGGTGAAGCCAAGGCCCGACTAGTAGTAAGAGAGGTGGGCCCGGATCGCTCTAGCCTGGAAATCCTCGAAGGCAGCCTTCAGGTGGGCGATTACCTGCAGTCCTGGGACGATTAAGCCCCCCAAAAAAACACTCATGATTAAACTTTCAAAACCAATAAACCAAACAAAAGGCCCGTAAGCTAAGCTTACGGGCCTTTTGGTTGGTTTTTTTATTGGCCTTACTTTTTAAGGGCCTT